>NZ_JBFUIN010000252.1:0-4641 GCF_056401855.1 Bacillus sp. P4_D3 | reverse complement strand
TGGTAAACCTTGCAATGCTTTATTTTGTTCAGCACTTGGAGCTGCTGCTTTTGGTGCTTCAGTAGTTTCTTGTTTTGGTTGCTCATTAGCTGGAGCAGGTGTACTTACTGCAACTGCTGCGCCGTTTGCGTCTAAAATTGCGATAGTAGCGCCAACTTCAACTGTATCTCCAGGTTCGCCTAGTAACTTCGATACAATACCTGAATCTTCTGCAATGATTTCTACATTGACTTTGTCAGTCTCAAGCTCAACAACGCTGCCACCTTTCTCAACTTTGTCGCCTACGTTGATAAGCCATTGTGAAATAGTTCCTTCTGAAATAGATTCTGCAAGCTCAGGTACTTTAATTTCGATCATTTTAAATGTCCTCCCCTTATTTGCCTAACGGTGTGTTTTGTCTTCTTTAATCTTCGGTAATCTCCATTTGTTAGCCCGGCTGTGGCAGACTATCTGCCACAGCTGAGCCTGAAAAACTCATTGTTACTTTCAGTTGCTGAAAACTTCAATTTCTTGTTTATCTTGGCGGAAGTTGTACTTCACATCTAAAGCGTGTGCAACGATTAATTCTTGCTCAGCTTTGTGAGCGAATGGATCGCCACCAGATGGGCTAGAACGATCCGGGCGTCCAATGTAACCTGTTTTCACTTTATCCCCAGCTAGTTCGAACAGAATTGGAGCCATGTAATGCCATGCGCCCATATTACGAGGTTCTTCTTGAACCCAAATGATTTCTTCTAAGTTTTTAAAGCGTTTAATAATAGATTGAACTTTGTCAGCAGGGAATGGGTACAACTGCTCGATACGAACCATATGAACTTCATCTAGGCTGTACTCATGCTTACCACTCTCGATTTCTGCTGCTAAGTCAATTGCCATTTTACCTGTACTTAAAACAAGGCGTTTTACTTTGTTTGGTTTCGCACCAAGGTTTCCTTGTTCTAAAGCAGGTTGGAAACGTCCTTCACTTAACTCACTACCTGTAGAAAGTGTAAGTGGGTGACGTAATAAGCTTTTCGGCGTCATAATTACTAATGGTCGAACAGCCTCTGTTCCTAAGATAGATGCTTGACGGCGCAAGATATGGAAGTATTGTGCCGCGCTCRTTAAGTTTGCAACTGTCCAGTTGTTCTCCGCAGCTAATTGTAAGAAACGTTCTGGACGTGCACTAGAATGCTCCGGTCCTTGACCTTCATAACCGTGTGGTAATAGAAGAACTAGACCTGATTTTTGACCCCATTTCGCTCTTCCTGCTGAAACATATTGATCAAATAATGCTTGCGCAGTATTTGAGAAGTCACCATATTGCGCTTCCCACATCACAAGAGTTTCTGGAGCAAATACGTTGTAACCATATTCGTAACCAACAACAGCAGCTTCTGATAACGGACTGTTATGAACAGAGAATGATGCGTTAATGTTCGGTAAGCGATGTAATGGTGAATATGTTTCGTTTGTATCAGTATCGTGTAATACGATATGACGATGCGCAAATGTACCACGCTGTGAATCTTGACCAGTTAAACGAATTGGCGTACCTTCTTGTAAAATAGAAGCGAATGCTAACGATTCAGCAAGTGCCCATTCAATTTTACCGTTTTCTTCAAGAGCATCTTTACGGCGCTCAAGAATTTTCTTCACTTTTGGATATACGTTAAAGCCTTCAGGCCAAGATAATAGTCCTTCATTAATTGCACGAAGTGAGTCAATTGAAACACCAGTGTCAATCGGTTGAATTCCTTTTGCAACAACCTCTGGAACTTTAACGTGAATTGTTGCAGCACTCGTATCAGCTGGTGGCACTTGTGCGTATTCAGCCTTTAATTCCTCTTGCATAAACTGAGTAATTGTTTCAACCTCATCTGCATTCAGAACACCRGCAGATTGTAATTGATCTGCATAAATTGCTCTTACAGTTGGGTGATTTTTAATTTTTTTGTACACTTGTGGTTGCGTAACTGCTGGATCATCCATTTCGTTATGACCATATCGGCGGTAACCGATTAAATCGATTAAGAAGTCCTTTTTGAACAGCGTACGATATTGGATCGCAAGGTTTGCAGCAGCAAGACAAGCTTCCGGATCATCAGCGTTCACGTGAACAATCGGAATATCGAAACCTTTTGCAAGGTCACTTGAATATTTAGTAGAACGAGAATCATAGCTATCAGTCGTAAAGCCGACTGCATTATTTGCGATAACATGAATAGTTCCGCCAGTTTGGTATGCATTCAATCTACTTAAGTTCAATGTTTCAGACACAACACCTTGACCAGGGAATGCAGCATCACCATGAACTAAAATTACGAATGACTTTGTAGTATCTTGTTCTGGAAGACCAGATTTTTTACGATTCTCTTGAGCTGCACGTGCGAAACCTTCAACAACAGGGTTAACGAACTCAAGATGACTCGGGTTATTTGCTAATGTAACACGGGTGCTAACTTCTTCATTACCAACGACTTGTTCTCTACCTAAATGGTATTTCACGTCGCCAGTCCAGCCAGCATTTGTCTTTACACCTTCTATTTTTGCATGTTTGAACTCAGCAAACATGTGACCATATGGCTTTTCTAATACGTGAGCGAGTACGCTTAGACGACCACGGTGAGCCATACCAATCATGACATCTTCAACGCCGCCTTTAGCACCTTCTGAAACAATTTCATCTAGTACAGGTACAAGCATATCAACGCCCTCTATTGAGAAACGTTTTTGACCAACGAATGTTTTATGCAAGAATTGCTCGAAACCTTCAACAGCAGTTAAACGTTTTAAAAGAGCAGTTCGTTTTTTATTTGATAATGGTTGACGCAATGAATTTGATTCCACCATTTGATGCAACCACGCGCGTTCTTCACTATCTTGTATATGTGAGAATTCATAAGCTAAAGATTTTGTATAAACGTCTTTTAATCTATGAATTACATCAAGTGCAGTGTGAATACCCTCTGGTGCATCTTGCCATACTGTTTTTGCTGGAATCGCTTTCAAATCAGCATCGCTCAGTTCGTTCATTGCTTTTTCGATAAGAGATTGTCCGTTTGCAGCATCTTCCATCGGATTAATGTGAGCCAATGTATGCCCGAAAGAACGAATCTGTTCAACAAGTTGAACGACTTTAAGAATTTTTTCAATGTTACCTGTGTTTTGAGGAGAAAAATGTGTTGCTGTGTTGTCCCCTGTTACGACATCATCTTGAAACGAAGGAGCTCCAAAAATTTCAAAAAGCTCTTGTAATTCCGGATCAACAGAACCTGCTCCAGTTACGTAAAGATCATACTGTTCAATAACATAACCRAGGTTCGGACCATGGAACTTGGCCCAAGGGTTTGTCGTTGTATTCTTCCTCGTCATTTGTTTAAACCTCCCAATGCATATAATCCTTTTCCTATACAAAAGGTGCATTTTGCTCTTTTTCAATAATTGATGAACTAATAATTAATGTAAATGTTATCTTTACTCTTATGTTATTACAATAATTTACATAATACCAAACACTATTACTTATCTGTTTTGTAAAAAAACATTCACAATTACTTATCACCCAAGTTAATCTTTCATGTTATAAAGTAATTTTACAGAAAAATGGGGTGGATATATTTGGTATGCCTACATTAATAACTATAATTGTTGCATTTAAATATAAGTATAACTATCAGAATGTTTCGATAAAATTTAGTTCGAATTATGTATATTGAAATAATAAGCGCTTTCATTGATATTATACAACAATACAACGGAATATAGTATAAAAAATAAAAAATTATGAATTTACCATAAACTTTATATCGATAGTGTTAAATATTGAAAGGAAAATGAAGGATTTCTACAAAAAAAGTGGCTATACATAAAAAATGCTTCATAAACCGTTAGTTTCTATAAATATGGCGAAAAACAACGTAAAAACAATAGCGCACATCACCCAATAAGGAGAAGAATGAAATATTTTAAAAGGATAAAACAAATATGGAGATATTAAATTTTCACAAAAGCGGGGAGGAGATATAGTAACGGCTATATACATTGTTCCATGTTTCATTTCAAAATAGACGTGCTGAATTTGAAAAAATTTCTTCTATATAAATAGAGTGAAAAATAATTACAATGAATGTAAAGGAACCTTGACGTAAAGTTTCCTTTACATATATACTCGGTATAAGGAAGGAGGGAGAAATTTCCTTGGAAAATAAAATGGTCGAATATCGAAAAAAATTTGGACTATCTCAAGAAAAATTGGCTGAGAAACTTGGGGTTTCCAGACAAACCATCATTTCAATTGAAAAAGGGAAATATGATCCATCACTTCCGTTAGCATTTGAAATTGCAAAAGCATTTCAGACAACGATAGAACATGTATTTATTTATGAGGGAAAAGAAGAGGAGGCATAGAGATGAATTATTCACAAAAGTACTTTGTAATTATGGGAATTATTTTTCTGTTTATGAGCGGATTTATGGTACTAACAGGTGTAATGACGCATTCTGCACCGCCGGCAGTAACTTATCCGTTACTTGCAATGATGATTATGAGTTTCTGCTTAAGTTACTTACACCCGCAATTTAAAGAAAAAGATGAGCGAATGAAACTCATTCGTTATAAAGGAATGTTCGTGACATTTTTTGCATTAACAGCATACTATC
>NZ_JBFUIN010000251.1:0-4659 GCF_056401855.1 Bacillus sp. P4_D3 | reverse complement strand
ATATTTACCTCGTCACTATTACTATCTTTCCCCGCATAATAAAAAGAGAGTATTGAGTGATCTCAATACTCTTTTCATGGTTATCGTTCTAATCAACTAGGGTACAAAGTGATATATTGAACATTTAAGGGATTAAGATAGGAAATTTCTACTCCCTCAACCAAGTTTTCATTTTCAAGTTCCTTGATAATTTCTTTTGCAGCCTTTTTAACATCTATTACATAATTAAAAATTTGGGCAACCGCCATTCCCATTCCTCCACCATCACAATGGCCGTTCCCAGTCCAAAATAAACTTCCATCAATTATATCTTGCATGTAATGTCTTTTTTTGAGTGTTTCTTGGATTTTATCTTTTTTATAGTTATATTCCACTAAAAGAGTAATTAGGTCATGTTCTTCTAGATATCGAAACCCTTCTTTAATCTTTTGCTTAACTAATTCATCTATTGATTCATTTGCTTTTTCAGATATTGACAACTGTATTTCTCTTGTTTTTCCTATATCTCCAACAGAACCAGAATGAACTTTTAATGTCATTCCATCTTTCCAAATGTACCAATATAAAAATCCATTACCACCCTTCTTAATCAATTTAGTTAATAGATCTCTTTGCAATTTAATCACTCCTTGTAAATTTATTAGGACGTCCTATTACTAATATCCCCCCGCCAGCGTCTTTAATACCCATTTTTATATAATTAGAAGTTAGTAGATTACACGAGATAATACGAGGTTTCACTGGATTACACTGACATGCACAGGTTAACACTGATAAACATAAAAATTATTGTATAAAACTTGCTTTGATTTTTTTCTAAAAAAGTAATTTAAAAATTTTAGTAGAACCCTAATCTTCTGTACTAAAAGTTTAACTTGTTGTAGGTATGCGAAGGGGAATTACCATTTAATACCATATAAAATTCGCAAACTATAGCATATATTTTCCAGACGGCAGACCGCCTCCTTGACACCCCTGCCCCCCCCGTAGGGTGGGGGGTTACATAAAAAGATATTATCCATATTGATAACCTTGTAATGTAGGATTGTTTGGGTGTGGTTAACCTCGTGCTTTTCACGTTCTGTCATTGCATTGTTTTCGTCTTTTCTTTCTTTTTTGGTTGTTCTTGTTGTCTTATCTGTTGTAATGTGCTGTTGTCCTTGTATCGTGTGTCATGCCTATTACTTCTCTTTTACCTTACGGTTCCTTGCCACTGTTAGTAGGGTATATAGTACGTCCAGTATGGGTATTATGCAGCCCTTACATATTTATGTTCTAGCAATACGTTTTTGATTGACACTATTGATTGAGGTTTATGATTTGTAACTGCGTACGGTCAGTTAGTTAATCACTTGTGTTAGTTAACGCCTCTCCTTAATTGAGATAAGTATAATAAATACTTATCTATCCTATGATATGGCTGGTTTGTGGTAATATGGAAATAACTACTTTTATAAGGGCGGTATATCAATTGATAAATAAACAAATTTTTAATCGAAAACTGTTAAATGAACGATTGGAAAATTTTAAATTAGATCAGATTCCAAACTTCGATGAAAAACTAAAAATATTGACTAATTGGAAACACAGTTTAGAAGACACTGAATTTAAGAAAACTAAAGAAGAATCCTTACAAGGGAGTTTTCTAATTGACTTTTTTAGAAATGTATTAGGATATCAAGATCAAATTGGAAATGATGAGTGGAATTTAATACAGGAAAGCAAATCTTCAACAGATAGTAGCAAAGCTGACGGAGTCTTAGGCTACTTTTCACGTAATAAGCATGATGTACAAGTAATCATTGAATTAAAGGATGCAAAAACACATCTTGACAGTAAACAACGTGGGAGAAAAAATCAGCAAACGCCAGTTGAACAAGCTTTTTCTTATGCTTCTAAACAAGGTAAGAATTGTAAGTGGGTTATTGTTTCTAACTTTAAAGAAATTAGGTTTTATAGAAGTTCGACACAATCCGAGTATGAACGATTCGACATAATTGAATTAACAGACGCTGAAGAGTTCAAACGCTTTTACTATTTGCTTTGTAAAGAACACCTTATCGATTCAGAAAAAGATTCTAAAACAGATGAGTTTTATGATACAAATGACGCTGAAAAGGAAGAAATTAGCGACAAGTTTTATAAAGAATATAAACAGACTCGTTTAAATGTATTTGAACACTTAAAGACTCATAATCCTCTTGTAGATGAATTAGTCTTATTTGAAAAGACTCAAAAATTGATGGATAGATTTRTCTTTGTATGCTTTTGTGAAGATACAGGACTTCTCCCTGAAAATACGTTTAGACGTGTAATTGAAGCTGCAAAATTATCTTATGTAGTAACTGATACACCAATTTGGGGACAATTAAAAAATCTCTTTTTGTCGATAGACAAAGGAAATCAACGAAACAACATCAATAAATTCAATGGCGGTCTATTTAAATATGACGAAGTTCTTGACTCTCTTAACATTCAAGATTCAATCTTTATAGAGTTCACACGAATTTCAAACAATAACTTTAACAGTGATTTAGATGTAAACATTTTAGGTCACATTTTTGAACAGTCTATAACTGATATAGAAGAAATGAAACAAGAGATACGTGGTGAAAAGATTGGCAAGAATGGAAAACGTAAAAAAGATGGTATCTTTTACACTCCTGAGTATATAACTAGATTTATAGTAGAAGATGCTATCGGAGGTTGGCTATCAGCTAAAAGAAAAGAGTTAGGTGAAGAAAATTTACCTGAACTTATTGATATTGATGAATGGTATAACACAAAATTGAAAGAACGGGAAGCTGAATATGATAGAAAGCTAGATGCTATCGAAAAAAGAAAATTAAAAAGTTCAGCAAAATCTGTTCGTACCGCTGCTGAAAATAAATGGTTAAATTTCTGGTTGGCGTATAGAGATGTACTCTCAAATATTAAAGTTTTAGACCCAGCTTGTGGTTCTGGTGCTTTTTTGAACCAAGCTTTTGAYTATTTGTACAAGGAAGGCATGATTGTAAACGAGGCAATTACGGGGTTAGGACAATTAACTCTGTTTGATCTAAATAAGCACATCTTAAAAAATAATTTGTTTGGAGTAGATCTAAACAAGGAATCGGTAGAAATCACAAAGCTTTCTCTTTGGCTGAAAACTGCAAGTGCAAAAGATGAATTGACTACACTCGATAAAAACATCCAATGTGGCAACAGTTTAATAGATAATGCAAGTCCCGCATTAAAACCTTTTGATTGGTCAGAATCTTTTAAAGACATTATGGACAATGGAGGTTTTGATGTCATTATTGGAAACCCGCCTTATGTACGTAATGAATTTATTGGTCATTACAAACCTTTTTTAGAAAAGAATTATACAGTTTTTAGTGGTAGTGCGGATTTATATACTTACTTTCTAGAAAAAAGTCTAAACTTACTTAAAGAAAAGGAAGGACGGTTATCACTTATTTTTCCTAATAAGTTTATGAAAGCTAGATATGGAAAGCCTTTAAGAGGCTTCTTGCTTAATTATCAAATACTTAAACTTATTGACTTTGGAGATTTGCCTATATTCCAAGATGCTGTCACCTATCCTTTAATCTTATCTATGAAAAAAGCCTCTCCAAAAAAAGCATATGATATTAAGGCATGTGATGTAAAAGAAAAAAATGTTACAAATTTGGACGAATACTTAGAAGAAAACTCTTTTCCTATTAAGTCGAATAAATTAGATGACGGTTTTTGGTATATAGRTAATACAGAGAGTACTTCCATCTTCGAAAAAATAAAAAAGCAAGGGACTTCTCTATCTAAATGGTTAGGTAAGGACATCTGCGGTGGAATCAAGACTGGTTATAACACCGCTTATATTATTGATGAAGAAAAGAAAATGGAACTCATCAATGATGATCCTAAGGCTGCTGATATTATACACCCTTTCACTATGGGTACAGATATTCGACAATATCTAGTTGCAGACAAAGATCGCTTTATTATTTTAGTTGAAAAAGGAATAGATATAAGTAATTATCCTAGTATCTTAAATCATCTTAATCAATATAAAGAACCTCTATCTAATAGAAGTGATATTAAGGGTAAAGGTGAATGGTACGAGTTAAGGGCTTGTTCTTATTATGAAGAATATAAGAAAGTAAAAATCATCTTTCCTGATATTGCACCTATACCACGCTTTTCTCTTGATACAGTAGGTAGGTATGTAGATATGACTGGCTTTTTTATTCCTTCTGACTCAAAATATTTATTAGGATTATTGAACTCAGAACTCCTTTTTTACTATATGTTTGCAACAGGTGCTGCAATCAGAGGTGGATACTTACGATTTAAGCGTCAGTATCTTAATGACTTTCCTGTAAAAACTCCTAAAAGTGCTGAGAAGCTTAGGATTGAAAATTTAGCTAATCAACTACTTGAGTTGCATACATCTTTGTATAACGAACAACAATCTTTCTTAGATTATTTGAAAGAGATGAAAGGACTAGAAAAACCTTCGAAAAAGCTAGATAAATTCTTTGATCTCTCTTACAAAGAATTTATAGGTGAATTAAATAAAAAAAAGGTGAAGTTAACCGAAGTAGAAGCCTTTGATTTTAAGCCTGTCTTTGAAAAGAAAAAAGAAAAAATAATTTTAACACAACAACAAATTAAAGC
>NZ_JBFUIN010000250.1:0-4670 GCF_056401855.1 Bacillus sp. P4_D3 | reverse complement strand
GTATAGGAACAATTGGTCTTATTAAGGCAGTGAATACATTTAATCCAGAAAAGAAAATTAAATTAGCAACATATTCATCTCGTTGTATAGAAAATGAAATTTTAATGCATTTGCGTCGAAATAATAAAAATCGTTCGGAAGTTTCTTTTGATGAACCGCTTAACATTGATTGGGACGGAAATGAACTGTTATTATCAGATGTGTTAGGTACAGATGATGACATTATTACAAAAGATTTAGAAGCTACTGTAGATCGTCATCTTTTAATGAAAGCATTGCATCAATTAAATGATCGTGAAAAACAAATTATGGAGCTTCGGTTTGGACTCGCTGGTGGCGAAGAGAAGACACAAAAAGATGTGGCCGATATGCTTGGAATTTCACAGTCGTATATTTCTCGTTTGGAAAAAAGAATTATAAAAAGATTACGAAAAGAATTTAATAAAATGGTGTGAAGAATAAGACCAGTCGGTATCTAGACTGGTCTTATTTTCTTTTTGTGCATTAGGAAATATGATGTTTGTGAAAAACGATGGGAAAACCGTATGCATAAAATCCCCTTCAAAGGAAATACTTTACACTGTACAGCAACTCCCGATAGGAGGGAACACTTTGACGAGAAACAAAGTAGAAATTTGCGGTGTTGATACAGCTAAACTTCCAGTACTAAAAAATGAAGAGATGCGTAAATTATTTCGTGAAATGCAAAGTGGAGAGATAAGCGCCAGAGAGAAATTAGTGAATGGAAACTTACGTCTTGTACTGAGCGTCATCCAAAGATTTAATAACAGAGGAGAATATGTTGATGATTTATTTCAAGTTGGTTGCATTGGACTTATGAAATCCATTGATAACTTTGATTTAGGCCAAAATGTGAAATTTTCAACGTATGCTGTGCCGATGATTATTGGGGAAATACGCAGATATTTGCGTGATAACAATCCAATTCGCGTATCTCGCTCATTACGAGATATTGCGTATAAAGCGTTGCAAGTAAGAGAAAAATTGATTGCTGAAAATTCCAAAGAACCAACAGCAATGGATATTGCCAAAGTTCTTGAAGTGACACATGAAGAAATTGTCTTTGCGTTAGATGCTATTCAAGATCCAGTTTCATTATTTGAACCGATTTATAATGATGGAGGAGATCCTATCTTTGTTATGGATCAGTTAAGTGATGAAAAACAAAAGGACGAGCAGTGGGTTGAAGAACTAGCGTTGAAAGAAGGGATGAAGCGTTTGAATGATCGTGAGAAAATGATTATTCGAAAACGGTTCTTCCAAGGAAAGACACAGATGGAAGTTGCCGAAGAAATTGGGATTTCTCAAGCACAAGTATCACGTTTGGAGAAGTCTGCTATTAAGCAAATGAATAAGACGATTCAAGGATAAGGTCCTCACCAGTTATGGTGAGGCCTTTTTTATATATAATATTTTGCTCTCATAGTACAGTGGGTAGGTTCATATAATGAAAATGAAATGGATGTTCTATTAGTAGCGGTTATATACTGTTTACCCGCTTCAAAATTCGGCTGAAGTAAGAAGTTAGATGGAAGCGGAGCTACCCGAAAAAGTCCGATTAGCATGGGCTAATAATCAGTAGGGATGGGAAAAATCCCACTGATTAAGGTTTCACTTTATTTGAGAGCGTAATTATGATTCATGATATAAGGGAGAGGATGAATATGATACGAATTTCGGAGTTTCAAATGAAGGATGTTGTAAATATTTTAGATGGAAAAAGGCTTGGAAATATTGGAGATATTGATTTTGATATAGACACAGGTAAGATTAGGACAGTTATTATTTCCAAGCAGACACGTATGCTAGGACTCTTTGGAAAGGAAGTAGAATTTGTGATTCCTTGGGAGCAAATTATGAAAATTGGGGAAGATGTCATACTTGTCAGAGTAGATAATATTAATTCTGTAACAGAATCAATACAAACACCGACAATTTCATAAAGAATATTACAAATTCCCCTTTTTTTTCAGTTGTCATTATGAAAAAATAAAAGTATGGTAAAATAGACAGGAAGTACCATGCTTTTTTCTGTTATTTTAATTAAAAGGAGCCGCTTTATGAGAGAACCATTTAAATATGTGGACGGTATACTGTATTTACAAGCGTGGAAAGAAATTGGAAACATTACTGTTGGATTTACGACAAAAGATGGTGGAGTAAGTACAGGCTCCTTTCATGCGATGAATTTAGGATTACATGTGAATGATATCGTGGAGAATGTTCATGAAAACAGACGCATTTTAGCGAATAAGTTACAAAAACCATTAGAAAAATGGATTTGCTCTGAACAAGTTCATGACCATCATGTTGAGAAAGTAGGACTGCAAGAAAAAGGGAAAGGCGTTTATTCATATGAAGACGGTATTCCAAAAACGGATGGCATTTATACGACTAACAAAGATGTTCTCTTAACATCTTGTTACGCTGATTGTGTTCCGCTCTATTTTTATGCACCATCACATGATATGATAGGACTTGCGCATGCTGGGTGGAAAGGGACTGTAACAGAGATTGCGAAAGAAATGATTCAAAAGTGGAATGCAGAAGGTGTTTCAAGTGATGAAATTCATGTCGCAATTGGTCCTGCAATCGGATCATGTTGTTATGTTGTTGATGATCGTGTATTAACAGCAGCGCAGCAAGTAGTAAACGGATCAGTTCCCTATAAAGTAATTTCTGATGGTCAGTATGCAATTAATTTAAAAGAAGTTAATCGTATATTATGTGTACAAGCAGGTATAAAAGAAGAACATATTGTAATGTCATCTCTTTGTACAAGCTGTGAAGAACAATTATTTTTCTCTCATCGTCGTGATCAAGGTAAGACGGGGAGAATGTTGAGTTTCATAGGTTTTAAGGAGGAGTGAAGCAAGTGACAGTGCAAGGGAATTTAGCAGATGTAAACGAAGCAATTAAAGAATCTTGTGCACGAGCTGGACGTTCGACGAAAGATATTAAGCTCGTTGCAGTTACAAAAACTGTAGGAATTGAAAAAACAAGCGAAGTAATTGAAGCAGGAATTATTGACTTAGGTGAAAATAGAAATGAAGGTTTCTTACAAAAATACGAGCATTTCGGTTCAAAAGTGAATTGGCATTTTATTGGCTCATTACAAACGAGAAAAGTAAAAGAAATCATTAATGAGATTGATTATTTACATTCATTAGATCGTCTCTCACTTGCACAAGAAATTCAAAAACGTGCTGATAAGAAAGTTAAATGCTTTATTCAAGTGAAAACATCATCTGAAGAATCAAAGCAAGGATTGGCGATAGAAGAAACAATTTCTTTTATTCAAAGTTTGCAAGAATTGGATAAGATTGAAGTGGTAGGATTAATGACAATGGCTCCGTTTACAGGAGAAGAGGAAGAGATTCGTCGCTGCTTTAAGGAATTACGCATGCTACAAACAGAGGTGCAGGAGCTAGAATTATTACATGCACCATGTAAAGAATTATCAATGGGAATGTCAAATGATTACACGATTGCAATTGAGGAAGGCGCTACATATATTCGTTTGGGAACGGTTTTAGTAGKAAAAGCGTAAGAGGAAGGAGAAAGTTATTATGAGTTGGTCAAAAGTAAAATACTTCTTTTTTGACACACCGGAAGAAAAAGAAGCAGCTCAATATAGTTATGAAAAGGAGCAAACAGACATGAAAAAACAACAAGATCCCCCAGAACAACAAGATGTTCCGTTTGCGAAAGTGCAACCGAAGCAAAATGTAGTGAGTATTGAAACAGCGAAGCAATCTTCAAAAGTTGTTTTACTAGAACCACGCACATATTCGGAAGCGCAAGGCATTTCGGATCACTTAAAAGGTAGACGAGCTGTTGTAATTAATTTGCAAAGAATGTCTACAGATCAAGCTGTACGTATCGTTGACTTTTTAAGTGGTACTGTATACGCTATAGGCGGGGACATTCAAAAAATAGGCCCGAAAACATTTATGTGTACACCTGAAAATGTTGATATCGTTGGTGCGATTTCAGAGTTATTCGGTGAAGAAGAAGAGACAAATATAAAGAGGTGGTAATACGCCATGACAACAGTTGTACAAGTATTGCAGTCTGCTATTCAAATTTATTCCTATGCGCTTATCATTTATATTCTTTTGTCTTGGTTCCCAGGTGCAAGAGAATCAAAATTTGGTGATTTTCTTGCACGCATTTGCGAACCTTATTTAGAGCCTTTTAGGAAATTTATTCCACCGCTTGGTATGATTGATATTTCTCCACTTGTTGCGATTTTCACATTGAATCTCGCTAGTAGAGGATTGACAAGTTTGTTTTTTTATTTTGTTTAGCGAAAGGCTACATACATGAGCATCTACGAGCATTTTAGACCTGATGAAGAGGTCTTTGTGGATAAAGTAATAGAGTGGAAACAGGCTGCTGAGTACCATCAAGTCAAGTTAACAGATTTTCTTGATCCAAGACAGCAACAAATTGTTTCTATGGTAATAGGGCAAGGAGATGTAGCTGTACGGTTTGATGGTGCGATGCCTGAAGCCGAACGAAAAAGAGCACTAATTTATCCAGATTATCTAGAATTAAATGAAGAGGAATTTCAAGTAGAAGTATTAGAAATTGACTATCCTTCCAAGTTTTTCACGCTAGAACATAGGCAAATATTAGGTGCATTC
>NZ_JBFUIN010000249.1:0-4673 GCF_056401855.1 Bacillus sp. P4_D3 | reverse complement strand
TTGCTTCATATTATATGGTTAAGTCCTCGATCTATTAGTATTCGTCAGCTCCACATGTCACCATGCTTCCACCTCGAACCTATCAACCTGATCATCTTTCAGGGATCTTACTAGCTTACGCTATGGGAAATCTCATCTTGAGGGGGGCTTCATGCTTAGATGCTTTCAGCACTTATCCCTTCCGCACATAGCTACCCAGCTATGCCCTTGGCAGAACAACTGGTACACCAGCGGTGCGTCCATCCCGGTCCTCTCGTACTAAGGACAGCTCCTCTCAAATTTCCTGCGCCCACGACGGATAGGGACCGAACTGTCTCACGACGTTCTGAACCCAGCTCGCGTACCGCTTTAATGGGCGAACAGCCCAACCCTTGGGACCGACTACAGCCCCAGGATGCGATGAGCCGACATCGAGGTGCCAAACCTCCCCGTCGATGTGGACTCTTGGGGGAGATAAGCCTGTTATCCCCGGGGTAGCTTTTATCCGTTGAGCGATGGCCCTTCCATGCGGAACCACCGGATCACTAAGCCCGACTTTCGTCCCTGCTCGACTTGTAGGTCTCGCAGTCAAGCTCCCTTATGCCTTTGCACTCTACGAATGATTTCCAACCATTCTGAGGGAACCTTTGGGCGCCTCCGTTACACTTTAGGAGGCGACCGCCCCAGTCAAACTGCCCACCTGACACTGTCTCCCGGGTCGATAAGACCCGTAGGTTAGAATTTCAATACAGTCAGGGCGGTATCCCACCAGCGCCTCCACCGAAGCTAGCGCTCCGGTTTCAATGGCTCCCGCCTATCCTGTACAAACTGTACCAAAATTCAATATCAGGCTACAGTAAAGCTCCACGGGGTCTTTCCGTCCTGTCGCGGGTAACCTGCATCTTCACAGGTACTATAATTTCACCGAGTCTCTGGTTGAGACAGTGCCCAAATCGTTACACCTTTCGTGCGGGTCGGAACTTACCCGACAAGGAATTTCGCTACCTTAGGACCGTTATAGTTACGGCCGCCGTTTACTGGGGCTTCAGTTCAGAGCTTCGCTTACGCTAACCCCTCTCCTTAACCTTCCAGCACCGGGCAGGTGTCAGCCCCTATACTTCGCCTTACGGCTTCGCAGAGACCTGTGTTTTTGCTAAACAGTCGCTTGGGCCTATTCACTGCGGCTTTCCGTTAAGAAAGCACCCCTTCTCCCGAAGTTACGGGGTCATTTTGCCGAGTTCCTTAACCAGAGTTCTCTCGCACACCTTAGGATTCTCTCCTCGCCTACCTGTGTCGGTTTGCGGTACAGGCACCTTTTATCTCGCTAGAAGCTTTTCTTGGCAGCGGGGAATCAAAGACTTCGCTCCATAAGGAGCTTCCCCATCACAGCTCAGCCTTCACGATAAGCGGATTTGCCTACTTATCAGCCTAACTGCTTGGACGTGCACAACCAATCGCACGCTTCTTCTATCCTTCTGCGTCCCTCCATTGCTCAAACGATAAAGAGGTGGTACAGGAATATCAACCTGTTGTCCATCGCCTACGCCTGTCGGCCTCGGCTTAGGTCCTGACTAACCCTGAGCGGACGAGCCTTCCTCAGGAAACCTTAGGCATTCGGTGGACGGGATTCTCACCCGTCTTTCGCTACTCATACCGGCATTCTCACTTCTAAGCGCTCCACCAGTCCTTCCGGTCTGACTTCACTGCACTTAGAACGCTCCCCTACCACTGATACCATTGGTATCAATTCGCAGCTTCGGTGGTGTATTTAGCCCCGGTACATTTTCGGCGCAGAGTCACTCGACTAGTGAGCTATTACGCACTCTTTAAATGGTGGCTGCTTCTGAGCCAACATCCTAGTTGTCTAAGCAACTCCACATCCTTTTCCACTTAATACACACTTTGGGACCTTAGCTGGCGATCTGGGCTGTTTCCCTCTTGACTACGGATCTTATCACTCGCAGTCTGACTCCTAAGGATAAGTCATTGGCATTCGGAGTTTGACTGAATTCGGTAATCCGATGAGGACCCCTAGTTCAATCAGTGCTCTACCTCCAAGACTCTTACACTTAAGGCTAGCCCTAAAGCTATTTCGGGGAGAACCAGCTATCTCCAGGTTCGATTGGAATTTCTCCGCTACCCACACCTCATCCCCGCACTTTTCAACGTGCGTGGGTTCGGGCCTCCATTCAGTGTTACCTGAACTTCACCCTGGACATGGGTAGATCACCTGGTTTCGGGTCTACGACCACGTACTAAACGCCCTATTCAGACTCGCTTTCGCTGCGGCTCCGCCTCTTCAGCTTAACCTYGCACGGGATCGTAACTCGCCGGTTCATTCTACAAAAGGCACGCCATCACCCATTAACGGGCTCTGACTATTTGTAGGCACACGGTTTCAGGATCTCTTTCACTCCCCTTCCGGGGTGCTTTTCACCTTTCCCTCACGGTACTGGTTCACTATCGATCACTAGGGAGTATTTAGCCTTGGGAGATGGTCCTCCCAGATTCCGACGGAATTTCACGTGTTCCGCCGTACTCAGGATACATTCAAGAGAGAACGAAGTTTCGACTACGGGGTTGTTACCCTCTGTGACGGACCTTTCCAGGTCGCTTCGTCTACCTCGTTCCTTTGTAACTCCGTATAGAATGTCCTACAACCCCAAGAGGCAAGCCTCTTGGTTTGGGCTAGATTCCGTTTCGCTCGCCGCTACTCAGGAAATCGCATTTGCTTTCTCTTCCTCCAGGTACTTAGATGTTTCAGTTCCCTGGGTCTGTCTTCCATACCCTATGTATTCAGGTAAGGATACCATACCATTACGTATAGTGGGTTTCCCCATTCGGAAATCTTCGGATCAAAGCTTACTTACAGCTCCCCGAAGCATATCGGCGTTAGTCCCGTCCTTCATCGACTCCTAGTGTCAAGGCATCCACCGTGCGCCCTTTCTAACTTAACCAAACTAAAATTAAAAAAATATGAGCTACACTGTTATCTAGTTTTCAAAGAACATACATTTAAACTTGAGAGATAGTTCTCTCAAAACTGAACGAAACAAAACAAGTCAACGTTTATTGATGAACTGCGTTCATCAATTCTCCATAGAAAGGAGGTGATCCAGCCGCACCTTCCGATACGGCTACCTTGTTACGACTTCACCCCAATCATCTGTCCCACCTTAGGCGGCTGGCTCCATAAAGGTTACCCCACCGACTTCGGGTGTTACAAACTCTCGTGGTGTGACGGGCGGTGTGTACAAGGCCCGGGAACGTATTCACCGCGGCATGCTGATCCGCGATTACTAGCGATTCCAGCTTCATGTAGGCGAGTTGCAGCCTACAATCCGAACTGAGAACGGTTTTATGAGATTAGCTCCACCTCGCGGTCTTGCAGCTCTTTGTACCGTCCATTGTAGCACGTGTGTAGCCCAGGTCATAAGGGGCATGATGATTTGACGTCATCCCCACCTTCCTCCGGTTTGTCACCGGCAGTCACCTTAGAGTGCCCAACTTAATGATGGCAACTAAGATCAAGGGTTGCGCTCGTTGCGGGACTTAACCCAACATCTCACGACACGAGCTGACGACAACCATGCACCACCTGTCACTCTGCTCCCGAAGGAGAAGCTCTATCTCTAGAGTTTTCAGAGGATGTCAAGACCTGGTAAGGTTCTTCGCGTTGCTTCGAATTAAACCACATGCTCCACCGCTTGTGCGGGCCCCCGTCAATTCCTTTGAGTTTCAGCCTTGCGGCCGTACTCCCCAGGCGGAGTGCTTAATGCGTTAACTTCAGCACTAAAGGGCGGAAACCCTCTAACACTTAGCACTCATCGTTTACGGCGTGGACTACCAGGGTATCTAATCCTGTTTGCTCCCCACGCTTTCGCGCCTCAGTGTCAGTTACAGACCAGAAAGTCGCCTTCGCCACTGGTGTTCCTCCATATCTCTACGCATTTCACCGCTACACATGGAATTCCACTTTCCTCTTCTGCACTCAAGTCTCCCAGTTTCCAATGACCCTCCACGGTTGAGCCGTGGGCTTTCACATCAGACTTAAGAAACCACCTGCGCGCGCTTTACGCCCAATAATTCCGGATAACGCTTGCCACCTACGTATTACCGCGGCTGCTGGCACGTAGTTAGCCGTGGCTTTCTGGTTAGGTACCGTCAAGGTGCCAGCTTATTCAACTAGCACTTGTTCTTCCCTAACAACAGAGTTTTACGACCCGAAAGCCTTCATCACTCACGCGGCGTTGCTCCGTCAGACTTTCGTCCATTGCGGAAGATTCCCTACTGCTGCCTCCCGTAGGAGTCTGGGCCGTGTCTCAGTCCCAGTGTGGCCGATCACCCTCTCAGGTCGGCTACGCATCGTTGCCTTGGTGAGCCGTTACCTCACCAACTAGCTAATGCGACGCGGGTCCATCCATAAGTGACAGCCGAAGCCGCCTTTCAATTTCGAACTATGCAGTTCAAAATATTATCCGGTATTAGCCCCGGTTTCCCGGAGTTATCCCAGTCTTATGGGTAGGTTACCCACGTGTTACTCACCCGTCCGCCGCTAACTTCATAAGAGCAAGCTCTTAATCCATTCGCTCGACTTGCATGTATTAGGCACGCCGCCAGCGTTCATCCTGAGCCAGGATCAAACTCTCCAATAAAGTTAGTTTGTCTAGCATCTAAAAATAAAAATTGACGTT
>NZ_JBFUIN010000248.1:0-4727 GCF_056401855.1 Bacillus sp. P4_D3 | reverse complement strand
GGGAGAAGAGTGTATATCGACGCATTACTTTATGCGGGACGGTCCTTCTCGTTATTTTGTACTTCTTTATGATGCATGATTTTTGGAGGGGAATGTAAAAAAGCATACGACTAATCGTATGCTTTTACGTTTAATATTTCGGTTTAAATGTATGACAACAAGTCTCTACACTCGTTGTTACAGAGCTTTCTAGCGTCTCGTTTGTTAAAGCAGCGCTTGTATACGAACTGTTTTCAATTTGACCTGCTTCTTGTGCATCAGGTTGAACAACGATTGCACTTGCTTGACAAAGGTTACCTTGTCCCCAAAATGAGCAATTGGAAACAGAGCATTTCACTTCTGGCATAAAATCCCCTCCTTATACATTAGTGTGGGATTTTACACGCATTTCATGTATAGAAGGAGTTTCCTTTTCTTATTATTTTTTCGTTTGCTCAAGCCACTCTTTTAATTTGTCTTCCGGTTGTTCGCCGCTAATACGGCTCACTTCTTTACCATCTTTAAAATGAATGATTGTTGGAGTACCTTTAATTTTATATTCATCCCAAGGAGCATCTAATTTTTCAATATCCATAACTTTCATATCAATATTCAAGCCTTTAGCCATTGGTACTACGATAGGAGATAATTTTTGGCAATGAACGCAAGATGTTTGATAAAAGTATACTGTTTCTTCTTTTTTCTCTTTTAAATTCTTTTGGAGATCTGAAAGAGAAATTTTGTTTGTGTAGTAGTCAGGACCATCTGATTGACTAGTAGCATTATCAATTTTTTGGCTTGTTGAAGCATTTTTTTCTTCCATTTGTGTTACAGCGAAAATTGCTGCAAACAAGGCGATAATAATACCACCAAATATAAGCATTTTTTTCATTCTTTCATCTCCTTATTTGTTTTTAATTACAATAAAGCTGCAAATAGCGATTGTGATAAAGCCAATAAGAGCTAAAAACGGGATTGTCACAAAGCCGAACCAGTTTATGTATTCTCCCGTACAAGGTACGCGTCCGCAAGCTGCTCCTGCAGCTGATAGTGCTGAAAGTTTTTGAATTGCATAATGATATAAAGAAATACAAGCACCAATACTTGCAATTGGTAAGGAATAACTTGCAATGCGATAATCTTTTTTTACTACAGCAATGCCGAGCCATAAAACGAATGGATACATAAAGATACGTTGATACCAGCAAAGGACACAAGGCTCAAATTTCATGATTTCGGAAAAGTATAGGCTACCTAGCGTAGCAATAAAAGAAGCTCCCCATGCAGTAAATAAAGCATACTCTTGCTTTTTTTCTCGTCCCATATTTTATACCTCACTTATAATAGTTACATACTAAATTATAGTATGAAGTAGTACAGAAAAGAAAGAGAAAATATGTTTATCAATAAAAGTTTTGTAAAAGGAAACTTTTATTGATATAAAAATGTTCAAAAAAGCGCCATTCTCTAAGAGAGAATAGCGCTATATTTTACATTTGAATTTGCTCTACTACTTCTTCTACATGTGACTTCTGGGATGCATGATCAATATATTGAAATAGGAGCTGCAATTGTTTGTCAACGTCTGGTAATTCTTTACTGTATTGATAAGCGTGTAAAAAGTGTTCAATACGCTTAGAAAATAGTTGGTCATTCGTTTGAACCATTAAAACGAGTAGTTTATCCCAATTACAGCAATACGTGTAATAGAGAGCTTTGTCATAGTCGTTATATGTTTGCACTGTGTTACCCTCCTTACCGAAGAGTTATATATAGTGTGTGACAAGCGAGGAGAAATACACTTGAAAGAATTTGTTAAGAAAAAAAGTGAATGAAAAGAAAAAAAACGAGGAGTCTCCTCGTTTTTTAAGCTTTTGGCATTGGCGTAGGTGTTGGTTTCCCATATCCTTCTTTGTATTTATTATCAATATAATTACGAATTTCAAGCGTTGATTTTCCTTTTTGTTTCATCGAAGCAGATTCAACTGCGATTTCTAAGCAATTTACACAAGTTGTTGCATGGGAATCCCAAACAACTTCACCATTCTTTTTGATTTCACGAATAAAGCAATTTTTATTATTTTTATGTCCTACACTTTCACCACAGCCGCAGTAACAAGGAATCCAATCTAATAGTTCAGCATTTTGTCCCGCGACAGTATAGATGTCTTTCATTTGTGGATCAAGCTTGTCTAGGAAGGCCGGAAGTGTGTCGACTCCTTTTGTCTTTTCTTGAATGTCAGCTTGCTGAGTATGCGATGCGTGGTCATGCTCTTCTTTTGATTCAGATGACTTTTTTTCGTTTGTACCAGTACTCCCACATCCAGTAAGAATTAAGCTCAGTACTACAAGTAAAGAAAATACATACTTTTTCATTCGCTTGTCCCCTTTACAAATGTATTAATCAAATTGTATCAAAGATTATGGTGTATCGGTTGAAGATTTTTTCGACTGATTTTTGAAGCGCCATCTTAGTGAATGGAATAGAAATAAAATTGGGATATAAGCGTATACAATATATAGACCTGCTTGAGACAGTACTGTATTTAATGTATTGATACTCTCACGGTTTGTAAAAAATAGGGATGAAATAAATACAATTGTGATAAAAAGTGGCAATGTAATTTTAAATGGTATGCGAAAAGAACATTTAATAGTACGGCAAGAAGACCAAATCGTTACACAAAGGTTAGGTAAAATAATAAGGAACCATACGAAAATAATTATGTATTCAAATCGTTGAATAAAGGGGATTTTAATAATTTTTAACATCGTTAATGTAGGCCAAATGGTATGATGCAATTGCTCTTGGCTATAGTACATAAAAGAAATGATTGCCAAGAGTACATATAGAATGGTTGAGAAGGCTATGCCACCATGCGCCCATTTCTTTAGAGATTTTCCTTTTTCAATAAAAGGATAAAAGATAAGGATTGCTTCGAACCCAAGAAATTCTAATGCAGAAGATTTGGCCGAAGTTAGAATGTCTATGGGTGAATGCGTGAGAATAGGTAAAATGTTGCGGAAATGTGCGTATTTCATCGGGAAGGCTAAAAATAGTACTACAAAAAACGGTAATACAGTGCCCCAAAAACATATTCCTGTTACAGAGCGGAATCCGCCTTTTATAACATAGTAAGTCACGAGTAAAAATAATAAAGTTAATTTCCATGGTTTAATGGTAGGAAAGACCCACACTTGAATGATCTCAATATATGTACGAAGAACTGTAAGACAAAATAATAGAAGGTATAAGGTGAAACAAACGGAAAGAAAGGTACCAAGCCACTTTCCGAAACATGTCATATGAATATTAATTAAATCATTATCTTTTTCTAACATTTTAAGCATACAAAATAATACGATATGAGTTGCAATACCTGCAACAATAAGSGAAATCCAAGCRTCATAGCCAGCATATTGCGCAATAATTCGTTGATATCCTAACACACCTACTCCGATTTGAAGGGAGTGTAATAAAAGAAATACGAAATAAGGAGAAACAGTATTCTTTTTATTTTGCTCAGCCATTTTAGCACCTCATTATTCTCCGATACCAGATTGTACGACATTAACTTGCACATTAACCGCAACGTCTACGCTAGGGTACATTTCTTGAATTTGTTTCATACTCCATTTTCTTGAGTGACTACGAATTTCTTCACGTATACCTACTGGATCAATATCTTTTTCTTGGAATTGTTTTATTAATTCGTTTAAATGTTTTTCAAGTGTTTTTTCTACATGTTTTTTTACGTAAGTTATATTCTCCTTTTTAGATAAATCAAGCCAATCAGGAGTGTTTTTTATGAGTCCATTTAGTTTTAAGTGGATGTGAACTTTCGGAATACTACCATTTTGAGAAACGTCACAAACACTTTTTCCAGATAAGTTTTGAGTGGCGATTAATCCTTTATGTTTACCTTGACGTATCGGAACTTCGTAACGTCCATTTTTAGTTGGATTAATGAGTAATTTTAATAAAAAAGAGCCTTTTTTATCTGTATACATAGCCACTTTATCTTTTTTTAAAAAAGCGATGCCTTTAATAGAAGCTGATTTGTCTTCGTCAACTTCAATATAGGGAAGAAAGGGATCGCCTCCTGATGAGTAAAAGTTATACAAAAAAATATTTAAAGCGGTCCGAGGAATTGTTTCAGTTTCTATATTTTGCTCAAGTAAATCAGCAAGATAGAGCGATCCATTTGTTTTAACATGCTTGAGAAGTTCTTCTGTTGATCCGTCTACAAGTGCTAGCTGTACGTCTCGGCCAATGTTAGGGTCACGTTGTAAGTTGTTAATAACATCCCCAATTCCACGTTCACCAAATGCTTTTCCAAATAAGACAACACGCATTTGACCTACAGCGATCGTATGTGGCGATTTGGCGTTTAGCTGTGAAGAGATTGTTTCAAGTGTACTTGCAGTAGTTGACTGAGTTTCTGGTTTAGATTGTACGCCCTTTGTATAATCTGGATAGAGAATTGTCCCGCGAAATTTTTTATCTTTCGTTATATCAAATCCACCTACATGAATAATTCGCTGTGTGTCTACTATATTTGGTTGTGTACAGCCTGATTGGAAAATTAAAATGATAATGGAAAAGCATAATAAAATATTTTTCATTTCTCCTCACCATCATGTTTTTCTTTCGCWTTGTTTGGATCATAGCGCCATTTCTTTTTTGGTCTTAGAACAGAAGCACGCTGTGCAGTTTGGCTAAATGGTAAGCGTAGAAAGCCTTCCGC
>NZ_JBFUIN010000247.1:0-4738 GCF_056401855.1 Bacillus sp. P4_D3 | reverse complement strand
CCCCTACTATGCATACTATTTGAATTATGAACGAAAGCCTCACACGCCTGATACGTATCATTTTCTGTTTCTTTCCATGCAAATTCCTCTATTTGTTCTTTCGTAAGCGGATATGACTGTAGTCGTTTTTTATGTCTCTCTACTGTTTTTCTCACATATGGAGCTAAATCAATATCAAAGAGTGCAAACGATTGACCACCGTGCTGCATATTTTGATTCGCCTGAAAAATAATTGAAGAAAGCGCCAATGCACTTTTAATGTCTTGCGGTTGTCTCATATGTCCATGTCCAGTATGAAAACCGTTAGCAAGCATTTGCGCTAACGGAATTTGCGAACAAGTCGTTGTTCCTGTTGCATAAAAATCTAAATCATGTGGATATAATATATTTTGATCTATCGCTTTTTTCACTTGATCTGATAATAATTTTTCTACTGCATAATACTTTGCGCTCTCAGATGCGAACGTTCCCATTACTCCCATTGGAGATCGGCCATCTACATTTGCATTTTCCTGCATTAAATCTTGTTCATTACCGTGAATAATTGTCTCAAATACTTTCATTAATTCTTCTCCACGTACATTTTGTTTCAACATTCATAACCCTCCACCAACATGTTGTTGTCTTTTGATTAAAATCATACAACATATAGTTCTTCTGTTCCTGTGAAAAATGTAACATTCCTGTGAAAGTTTTTTTAAAAATTAATGACTTTTTCATTTGTAAAAAAGAAATGTGCTCTTTACAAATGTATGGTACAATGAACGGGAAAAACTCTTTTTACCCTTTATCAACACATTTGTATAAAGGAGACTGAACTCATGATTATTACATATCTTTTATTTATCGTTGCCTACTTGCTCGGTTCGATTCCATTTGCATTAGTCGTTGGAAAAATCGGTTATGGAATCGACATTCGTGAGCATGGAAGCGGTAATCTAGGCGGAACTAATACATTCCGTACATTAGGGAAAAAAGCAGGTTTTATCGTAACAATTGCTGACATTTTAAAAGGTACATTAGCAACAAGTCTACCGATTATTTTCGGGTCAGATATTCACCCACTATGGTTTGGATTAGCCGCTGTTCTTGGACATGTCTATCCGATCTTCGCAAAATTCCGCGGGGGGAAAGCAGTTGCAACTTCTGCTGGGGTATTATTATGCTATTCACCAGTTGTTTTTGCAATATTAGCTGTTGTCTTTTTCAGCCTTTTATTTACAACAAGATACGTATCACTTTCTTCTATGGTAACAGCTGTCATTGCTGTTATTGCATCCATTGTTAGCGGGGATAAAATCTTCATTATTGCGATGTGTTTATTAGCAGGTATGGTTATTTATAAACACCGTGCAAATATCGGACGAATTATAAATAAAACTGAACCAAAAGCAAACTTTTCAAAAAAGCAAAAATAAGATCGTAACCCACATAACGCAAAAAGAAAACGTGAAGCATATTAATAGCGTCTTTTTGCGTTATTTTTTATACTAAAGAAAAAGCAACATAATTTGGAGGAACTATACATGAATCTTTCCGTAACAAAAGAAGCAGCACAATGGTATAAAAACGAATTACACTTACAATCAGGTGAAACAATACGCTTTTTCGTACAATACGGTGGTTGCAGTACTGTGCAAAAAGGACTTTCTTTAGGTATTCGTAAAGATGATCCTGCGCATCCTGCTGTTCAAATGCAAGAAGAAGGTATTAACTTCTTTATTGAAGGCGATGATGAGTGGTTCTTCGATGGACATAATTTATTAGTGACACTTAACGACGGTGATGATTTCCCTCAATTTAATTATGAAAAATAAAAAAACGTGGCTTCTGCCACGCTTTTTTTTATTTTTTTTTAATTTCCTCATATTTCGCATACCACTCAGGATATAATTTTTTAAATGATACAGGGCGGAACCCTTCTTTTTTCGCACAAATATTCGTTGTACTTGCAGTAATACAAAGCTCGCCATCACCGTTATAAATTTCATAACCATATACAACACGCAGCGGGCTCAAAGTATCAATCCACGTTTTCACAATTGCTTTTTCACCGTAACGCATCGCTTTACGATATGAAATTTGCAAGTCTAATACAGGAGAGATAATTCCCTCTTTCTCCATTTCAACATACGAAAATCCTAATTCTTGTATAAGTTTCGTGCGCCCAAGTTCCAGCCACACTAAATAGTTTGAATGGTAAACAACACCCATCTGGTCTGTTTCCGCATAGCGGATTTCAACTTCATGTTCTGCTACAAACATTTCTATTCGCCTTCTTTCACTTCTGCTACCTTGCATACATTTAATCATAATACAGTGGAATCAAAAATAAAATAAAAACAGTGAATCTTTTACCGAAAGGGGCAAACACATGATTCAAATTGTAACTGTTCGTAGCGGTGATAGTGTTTATAGTTTAKCATCAAAATATGGATCTACACCTGAAGAAATTGTAAAAGACAATGGACTAAACCCAGCCGAAACACTCGTTGTTGGTCAGGCACTTATCGTTAATACAAAAGGAAATAACTATTATGTACAGCCTGGTGACAGCCTTTATCGAATTTCTCAAACATATAGCGTTCCTCTCGCCAGTTTAGCTAAAGTTAATAACCTTTCATTAAAATCTATTCTTCATGTCGGACAACAATTATATATACCGAAAGGAACAAAACGAGCAGTAGAATCCATCGCTTATTTACAACCTTCAACAATACCGATAAAAGAAAGTTTAGTAAATGCTACACGTGCTATTAATCCATTTTTAACATATTTAGCCTACTTCAGCTTCGAAGCAAAACGAGACGGCACTTTAAAAGAACCAACCGAAACAGCTAAAATCGCTAATATTGCAACGCAAGGTAAAACCATCCCTATGCTCGTTATTACAAATATTGAAAATGGAAATTTCAGTACCGAACTGGCATCTGTTTTTTTACGCGACGCAACGATTCAAAACAAATTTATTACGAACATTTTGCAAACAGCTGAAAAATACGGCATGCGAGATATTCATTTTGATTTCGAGAATGTAGCACCTGAAGATCGCGAAGCATATAATCGTTTTTTACGAAATGTAAAAACGCGCTTACCTAGCGGGTACACATTAAGTACAACGCTTGTACCGAAAACAAGTTCCAATCAAAAAGKGAAATTTTTTGAAGCTCATGATTATAAAGCACAAGGACAAATTGTTGATTTCGTCGTCATTATGACATACGACTGGGGTTGGCAAGGCGGACCACCGATGGCGATTTCTCCTATTGGTCCTGTGAAAGAGGTACTTCAATATGCAAAATCTCAAATGCCACCACAAAAAATTATGATGGGTCAAAATTTATACGGTTTCGATTGGAAACTGCCGTTCAAACAAGGAAATCCACCTGCAAAAGCAATTAGCTCTGTTGCAGCTGTTGCACTAGCTCGTAAATACAATGTTCCTATCCGCTATGATTTCACGGCTCAAGCTCCTCATTTCAATTACTTTGACGAAAACGGCGTACAACATGAAGTTTGGTTTGAAGATTCACGGTCCGTTCAAAGTAAATTTAATTTAATGAAAGAACAAGGAATAGGCGGCATCAGCTATTGGAAGATTGGCCTACCATTCCCACAAAATTGGCGTTTACTCGTCGAAAACTTTACAATCACGAAAAAAGGCTGACGAAAGTCAGCCCTTTTTTCATATTCCTGTTAAAAATATATCTTTAATTCCCTCACAAAAAAGAAGAATGATAACATTCTCCTTTTTTAACCGTTATCAACAATCGGTTGCTTACCAGTTTGGTCTTGCATTTGCTTTCCTTTATTCCCACCAGCTTTTTTCGATTGTGTTCCAATTTGATTTGGTGCAAAGTCTTTTGAATTCTTTTTCGGATTACCCATTACTATCGCCTCCTTAACACTAGTATCGTACTAGTGTTAAGAATTATTCAGCCTGCTTAAAAAGTTTCATTGCATAACGTTTTTCAATACGTTCTTCAATTCGATCGATTGCATCACGATCGCTTAATAATTGTTGTTTATTTTCATTTACAAGTTCTTCAAACGATCTACGGCGACTTCTTCTCATGCTGCTCACCCTTTCTTCTACGTTTTCTTATTACATAGTATGAGCAAATGAAAAACTCTTTAATCAGATTTGTAAGAAAATTTTATGTTTTAACAAAAAAACCATACGCAAATATTACGCATGGGATTTTTTCACATCATTATATTTAAATATTTTTTAATTTCTTCATCAGCATCTTCTTCATTCACTCTATATTCATGCAGTGCTCGCAATACAGAATCGTATTCTTCTAAAATGTAGCTCTCTAGCTTGAAAATGTCCTCTACACTGTCAATCATAATTCTCGTGTTGCCAATCTCACTTTTCAATGCTGCCTCACACGTTAAGCTCGTACAAATACCAATTACATCGTCTTCCATTTTTTCTGTTAACACATATTTCTTTCGCCCGTTTACCTTCATCCTAATAATTGGGTAAAAAGCTTTTATATCTAAATAGCTCCCGACATTCATACAGCGAATCCATTCGATATCACGTTTATTTCGCATAAGAATTTCTTTTACTGCTTCGTATGCTACCGTTTCATCAAGTACTTCTTTCTGCACTTTTCTTTTTCCTTCTTCTTCAATAGATGCACATTTTTGATAAACTGCCGCACACGTAATACAATCGTCAAATGCATTATGAGAACTTAAGCGAATTCCAAGCATTCGTTTTAACGTT
>NZ_JBFUIN010000246.1:0-4743 GCF_056401855.1 Bacillus sp. P4_D3 | reverse complement strand
GGACGAGTGTGGAGAATAAAAATAAAGGCTCAACAGTTGGAAAACCGTTGCTATATATAACGCAAGTAAATTTAGAACTTGATACACTGAAAATAAAAAGAATTCTCCTTACAAACTTTGAAAATGATAATAGGCAGGAACAAGGTGATAGAGAGCAATCCAGTATAAGTAGTGCGGTGGAAGAAATGGTAATACAAAAAGAAGTTGAGAAAGTGGTAGAACAAAAAGAAATTGTAAACAAAGAGAAACAAGAGGAAGTGGAACAAATAGAAGTTGGAGAACAACGAAAGCAGGTGACGACAGTACCACATAATAAAGCATTTAAAGATATGAACAATGAAGAGAAAATTCATTTTTTATTAAATCGCCCTCATTACATTCCGAAAGTAAGATGTAGAATTAAAACAGCGACCGTCTCCTATGTAGGATCCATTATTTCGTACCGAAATGGTGTTGTATCAATTATGCCGCCAAATAGTATGAGAGATATTCGATTATCTATAGAAGAGATAAAATCAATTGATATGGCTGTTTTTTAAATTATGTAAAGGTGGTAGATAGATTCTACCACCCCAATAGTTTTTTAGTTTACTTATTAGATAGTAACATCACGTAAGCACTGAATAGCGCAGAAACAGCTTAAGTCAACGGTAATACAAGTATTTGTACCGCGTAAAGTTGAAGTTGGTACATTTAAAAACGTACAAATTGGATCGTCACCATGTTTAACAGGATCTCCGCCGACAGTTACAGTTAATACACGTAATACAGCGCAGCTATCGTCATCTACGCTCTCGACGCGGAAAAATGGTGACGTACATTCTGTAAGGCTTCCAGATGGCGCAAATGCCTCAAAAGGTATTCCAGCTTTTGTGTATAAAATAAAAGGACGTGTATTTGCTACTGATGCACTGTTGTGTGCTCCTAAAAATGGAATTTCGCAACCAGATCCGCATGTTGTAGTAGAACAATCTTGTAATTCATTGATAAATTTTACAACATCAACTACACAATGAGAAGAGCTATGGTGTTTATTTTCGTTACAACTCATTAATGTCACTCCTTATCTTCTTGTTTGTATTTACATTAATAAGATATTGGAGAAAAGGGGAATCGGTCACACTCTAAAGTGCTTTTTTTTTAAATAGGCTAAAGAAGGTAAGGGAAGGTGAAAGTATGCTATTTACAAGTTGGCTTTTATTTTTTATTTTCGCACTAGCTGCTTTTCGATTAACACGCCTTATCGTTTATGATAAAATTACTGGCTTTTTGCGAAGACCGTTTATTGAAGAATTAGAAATTACGGAATCTGACGGAAGTGTATCAACTTATACGAAGGTGAAAGGAAAAGGGCTCAGGAAGTGGATTGGAGAATTATTAAGTTGTTATTGGTGTACAGGTGTATGGGTTAGTGCTTTTTTATTAGTCTTATATAATTGGATTCAAATTGTTGCAGAGCCATTACTAGCAGTATTAGCTATTGCAGGAGCAGCAGCAATTATTGAAACAATTACAGGATATTTTATGGAAGAATAATGAATTTTCATGTTAGAGAAAGCGGAGTTTAAAAGGATGAGGGAACGGAAATAAGGAGTTGTTCATATAGTAAATAGACAGAATTGACAGTAGAGGAGATGTTTGCTGTGAGCAATAATCCAAGGCCAAATTCATATGACCTTCAGCAGTGGTACTACCTACAGCAACAGCAACAAGAACAACAACAGGCATATCAAGAACAATTACAGCAACAAGGCTTTGTGAAGAAAAAGGGATGTAATTGTGGCAAGAAGAAAAATACAATAAAACAATATGAAGAATGAAACACTCATGTTAATGTGAGTGTTTTTCATTTAATAATTAAAAGTGGTATCTCAAATAAGAAATACCACTTGTAGTTAATCAATTTGTACGACTGTTAATGCAGCAGCGCGAATATCTACAATACCTTCTAATTCAACCGGTACGATTTGAATGAAATTACCAGGGTTTAAGTTAATGAGAACAGTACCACTGGAAACTTCTACTTCACCAGCACCAATAACGTTAGAGCGTACTGCTGTACCAGATCCAGGAATAACATTCTGCGGCGTATTTAATGATAAGAAAAAACGAGCCGCTGATGGTATAAAATTAGGATCATTAAAGTTTATTGATAATGTATAGCTGATTTGATAAATACCAGTTCTTTGGATTTTAATGCCATTTCCTACACTTACTGTATCATTTATTACTGGAACAGTGAGATCTGGATTTGAACTTGTACTAGGTAATAATAGTGGTGTGAATAATGAAGCGAATTGAGGGGCGAGAGCGTTGAATGCAAAGCCGAAAGCTGGCAATGTACTAACGGCTTTTGCGTTGCAATCAATTTTATTAAATTTATATTTATCAGAAGAGAGCATGTTTTTCACTCCTTTATTTCTTCTACTTTTATTCAATGAAAGGGATAAGTTCTTTGTTCTAGACAAGTTCCTAATTTTATAAAAAATATATTAGTACCTTTTAAGCATGGATTGGGTGACAGAAATTTCTGCCACCCAATCCATGCTTAAATCATTATTCAGTTTTAAATCGTAACATCACGTAAGCATTGAATAGCGCAGAAACAGCTTAAATCAACAGTAATACAAGAATTCGTTCCCCTTAAAGTTGCAGTTGGAACATTTAAAAACGTGCAAATTGGATTATCGCCAGGTGGTACAGGATCTCCGCCTATAGTTACGGTTAGTACACGTAATACAGCACAGCCATCATCATCTATGCTTTCAACTCGGAAAATAGGAGAGGTACAACTAGTAAGGCTTCCTGAAGGCGCAAATGCTTCAAAAAGTGTTCCATCTTTTGTGTATAAAATAAAAGGACGTGTATTCGCTACTGATGCGCTGTTATGTGCTCCTAAAAATGGAACTTCGCAACCCGATCCACATGTTGTGGTTGCACATTCTTGTAGTTCATGTATAAAACGAACGACATTAGATACACAGTTGAAATCACAATCATGGTGATGATGATCTTCATTACAATTGCAGCTCATTATGTTCACTCCTTATCGTGAGTTCTGACATACACTATTACAATATGAACGGGATATGGTTGATATTACGTTAATTCTCAGGATAGAAACAGGGAATTTATATAGAGGGGATGTACATATCGTGATATGGAAAAAAGACATCCTTATTTAGCGGATGTCTTTTCAGGTAAATCTTTTCGCGTAGTATATAAAAAACGAGATATATCTAGTTTCTTTCCTCTGAAAAATTGCGGGGAGGAAATATAAAGTTCTTCTTTAGCACGCGTAATTGCGACATAGAGTAATCGTCGTTCTTCTTCTAATGCTTCAGAAGTCTCCGTCACACGGTCATTGGCATCTTTTAAAGAAGAAGTATGCGGCAGTATGCCATCGCTTGCACCGAGTAAGAAGACGCATGGAAACTCAAGGCCTTTCGCGTTATGAATCGACATAAGCGATACGGCATCTTTTTGCGGCATTGTTTTTAATGCTTCCATTTCTTTTTGACCTTGAATGGCCTCATTAATAAATTGTAAGTAAGCTGAAATATCCGTAAAGCGAGTTGCTGATTCCATTAATTCTTCTAACATCTCTTCTTGTATGTCCTTATGCATCGTAAAGGAAGAACGATCATTACTTTGTAAGTACTCTAAATACTTTCCTTTACCATGAATAATTTCTTTCAATGCTTTTTTCGGTTCAAGTTCTTTTATAAACTTAATAAAATCGATTCGCTCATTTACTTTTTTAACTTGAAAAGGTTTCAAGCTTGGGTTTAGTAATAGAAAATGAAGAAGAGAAGGGAAACGGCCCTCACCATATTTCCATTGTTCACGTTCAATAAATGAAATGCACTCATCACGGCCAATATACATTGTTGGTAATATATTTGAAAGTGATTCGAGGCGGAACGGTTCTAGCACGAGTCGTAAGTGATCTAATACGGGCCTAATTAAAGAATGCTCGTAGAACGATTGGCTCGCTCCATGTTTAATAAATGGAATCTTATGAATTGTAAGCTGATCAAGTAAAGAACGGCTTACAGAATGTGTACGATATAATAAACAAAAATCTTTATAATTTCGTTCACCACTATCTACTTTTTCCTGAATGAGTTGCAAAATTTGATTTGCTTCATCAAGAGTTGTCGCAGGTCGTGCATAAAACGGCTGCATGCCATCGTTACGAACAGAATATAGCTCTTTATCAAAACGTTCTTGATTGAGCTTAATAACTTCATTTCCAAGTCCGACGATAAATGGATTAGATCGATAATTCGTATTAAGTGCGATAATCGTTGTATTATCAAATTCCTTTGGAAAAGATAAAATAATTTGGTGACTTGCCCCTCGCCAGCCGTAAATCGCTTGATCGTCATCACCTGCGATAAATAAATTATTTCTTGGCGTGGCTAACAATTTTACAATTTCATATTGTGCATACGACGTATCTTGAAACTCATCTACTTCAATGTAATGAAAACGCTCTTGTAATTGAGTAAGCAGGGGAGCGTTATTTTCTAAAAGATAATACATTTCTAATAAGATGTCGTCAAAATCAATATAATTGTACCGTTGTTTTACCTCTTCGAAACGTTCGTATACTTCTTTGAACTCTTGTTCAACCGGTGTTTTCGCTTTTACATCTTTCGGACGATTCAATTTGTTTTTCTCAAGTGAAATCATAGCGAGTATCGTTTCGGCATCATAAGCGTCTTTTAAGCGTAATTC
>NZ_JBFUIN010000245.1:0-4747 GCF_056401855.1 Bacillus sp. P4_D3 | reverse complement strand
CCCTGCACCATTTTCTCCAAGTAAAGCGTGTATCTCTCCCTGTTTTACTTGCAGCGTAATATCATCATTCGCTACAATGCCTGGGAATACTTTTGTAATATTGTTCATCTCAATTACGTATTCCATTTTGTTCCTCCTTCTAGCAGGGAACACTCCCTAATTACACTCTATTAAAAGTATTTTTATATATACAAAGGTTAGTTCTAAGAACTAACCTTTGCTATTGCTCTATCATTATTTCTTTAGAGCAGCTTCGTATGCTTTATATTCATCATCAGTCGCAGGTACTTTAATTTCACCAGCAGTGATTTTCTTCTCAAACTCTTCTACTTTTGTTAAAATTTCTGGGTTTACTTTCTTCACATTATCAGTTGATTTCGAGATACCAACACCATCATCTTTTAAACCAAACTCTTCTACTTTACCGCCTTTTAACTTACCATCTTTCGCTTCTTGTGCTACTTTTGCAACTGCAATATCAACACGTTTCACCATAGAAGTTAAAGTTACGTTTTCAGGCATACCTTCTTGATTTTGGTCACGGTCAACACCGATTACCCAAACATTTTCACCTTTTTTCTTACGGTTTTTCGCTTCTGTGAATACACCGTTACCAGTTGCACCTGAAGCATGGTAAATTACGTCAACGCCTCCACCGTACATCGCTGAAGCTAATATAGATCCTTTTTCTGGCTTATCAAATGCATCAGCATATTGTGATACGATTTCGATATTTGGGTTTACTGCTTTTGCACCAGCTTTGAAACCTGATTCAAATTTTGTAATTAATGGACTCTTCACGCCACCAACAAATCCAACTTTATTTGATTTTGTTGTCATTGCTGCTACAGCACCAACTAGGAATGAACCTTCATGGTCTTTAAATGTAATACTTGTTACATTCGGTTCTTTCACAACAGTATCTACAATTGCAAATTGCTCTTTCGGATATTGTTTTGCAACCTTTTCAATCGAGTCTTGCATTAAAAATCCAATACCAAACGTTGTATTATAATGATCTTTCGCAAATTTCGTTAAATTCGGAATGTAATCAGCATCTTTACTTGATTGAAGGTAACGATATCCTTCATTTTTCTTTAAATCGTTGTCTTTACCAAATTTCGTTAAACCTTCCCAAGCTGATTGGTTGAATGATTTATCATCAACGCCCCCAACATCTGTAACCATACCAACCTTAAACTCTTTATCCCCTTTTTTGTCACTATCCGCTTTATCCGAGTTACCACATGCACCTAACACTGTACTTGCCGCTAACGTTAACGATAATAAAAGACCTGTTTTTTTCTTCATACTAGAAACCCCTCCTGAAATGTTTTGTCTAATGATTCATACGCTGCTGTCCCTTACTTCTTGCTGTCACCTCCCTAAAAAGGAACTTCCCTACATACGCTTTCTTAATACGTGGAAGCTAAACTTATCAGCTCTAAAGTAATTAATAGAATATAAGATTGGCTCATCATTTTGATCATAGTGCATTTGTTTTAAAACTAGCAGTGCCGTTTCAGGTTCACATTCTAAAATCGGTGAAATTTTCGGGTGATAACCAATCGGTTCAATGTGAGCAACTGCGTACGTGATACGCTTGTGCGTATTATTATGTATTACTGTAAGCAGCGATTCCTCATTGTATCCCGATAAATCTGGTAATATCTCTTTTGCCAGTTTATCAATACAATATACAACTGGTTCCCCATCCGCTGTACGAACACGTTCAATCATTACTGCGCTAAAACCATCTTCACAATCAAATTTCTCTTTTTCTTCTTCTGTTAAAGTTGTTGTAGATGATGATAAAAAGATTGTTCCTGGTGTTTTCCCCACACTAGAAATCATATCTGTAATACTAGAAAGTTGCTCTATTCCAGAAGAAAATAACGGCTTCGCATTTACAAATGTCCCTACACCATGTCTACGAATAACAACATTTTCTTCTTCTAAAATACGCAGTGCTTCCCTTAAAGTTGCCCTACTTACACCAAGTTCTTTCGCTAGATCAAACTCTGAAGGTAACTTTTGTTTTTCTTTGTAAGCCCCATCTTTAATTTTTCCTTTGATGTGATCAATCACCCGCAAATATAGGTGACGACTATCGGATTTTACTGACATAAGACTCCCCCGCATTTCAATTATTCGACCTCTGATGTAAGACTTCTTTTCTCTTTTTTCAACTTACAAMATAGTATAAATTACTAAATACTAAAAATAAGCGTAATTATCGAATAAATATTAATAATTTTTCAAGATGAAATTTTCACACTTTATTCCATAAAAAAAACTTTGCACCATAAACATTCCTCATATCGAGAAAAAGTTCGGCACAAAGATTCCTTACATCCTTTGTTACACACTTTTCCCCTCATAGTCTAGCAATTCATGGTTGCCAGGTAGAAACTTATGGACCTTATCTCCAAGATTATATGAGGTAGTGGTTCTTTTCGAAGTAATCTTACCACTTGCTCCCATATGTGTCAACAGAATTCAACATTTTTCTACATTAAATATCGAACGTTTAGAAAATCAAAACGATAAGCATTCGTATTCTAAAGAGCCCTCCGTTATGTAAGCACTTTCTTTTCTATTGACTATAGTATATAACAAAAACAGCATATAAAAAAGCCTAATTGTAAAAACAATTAGGCTTTTTTTAAGAACTTTTTTCTTGCACATCTTTAATGAGTACTCCCCTTGGTTTACTACCTTCATAAGGACCTACTACACCATTCATTTCCATGGCATCAATTAAACGAGCTGCTCGCGTATATCCTACCCTAAATCTACGTTGTAACATAGAAACAGATGCTGTTTGCATTTCTACTACAAGCTGAACCGCTTCATCGTATAATTCATCTTCTACTTCCTGCTTTGTTTCAGGAACATCTTGTGGAATCATATCCTCTTGATATTGCGCTTTTTGCTGCGCAATAACAGATTCTACGACTCTCTCAACTTCATCATCTGATAAAAACGCCCCCTGTACACGAACAGGTTTCGATGCACCAATTGGTATGAACAACATATCTCCACGACCTAGCAACTTCTCTGCACCACCACCGTCAAGAATCGTTCGAGAGTCTATTTGGGAAGATACAGCAAATGCAATACGCGATGGAATATTCGCTTTAATAACACCCGTAATAACATCAACTGACGGACGCTGAGTCGCAATAATTAAATGAATACCAGCAGCACGTGCCATTTGTGCTAAACGCATAATCGCATCTTCTACATCCGAAGAAGCAACCATCATTAAATCAGCTAACTCGTCCACAATTACCACAATATATGGTAATTCAGGTTGTTTCGCTTCCGATTGGCTATTATGTTCTTTAATATAATCGTTATACCCTTCAATGTTACGCGTACCGCTATGCGCAAATAATTCATAACGACGCTCCATTTCACTCACAACTTTCTTCAAAGCCTGTGACGCTTTTTTCGGATCAGTTACAACTGGTGTTAATAAGTGCGGAACACCGTTATATACATTTAACTCTACCATTTTCGGATCAATCATCATTAATTTTACTTCATGCGGTTTCGCACGCATTAAAATACTTACAATAATTCCATTAATACATACACTCTTTCCACTACCAGTCGCACCAGCTACTAATAAATGGGGCATTTTATTTAATCGTGCCAATACAGCCTCTCCTGTAACATCACGTCCAAGACCGATTAATAACTTCTCTTCTGGGTGGTTATTCGCCTTTGAATCAAGAACTTCTCTCAGCGTTACCATAGAAACTTCTGAATTCGGAACCTCAATCCCTACAGCTGATTTCCCGGGAATAGGTGCTTCAATACGAATGTCTTTCGCTGCTAAAGCAAGCGCCAAATCATCACTTAAACTAACAATTTTACTTACCTTTACTCCCATATCAGGATACACTTCATACTTCGTAACTGCAGGACCTCTATGTACTTTTGTTACTTTCGCTTTCACACCAAAACTTTGGAATGTACGTTCCAATTTACGAGCATTTTCATAAATTTCCGCATTTTCATTTGTAACTTGCTTATTTTGGGGAAACTTTAATATATCAAGCGAAGGAAGCTTATAATCTTTATTTTCCACATTAGAAAATTGCATAGGAGGTGCTTTCGTTTCACCTTCTAGCGATTCAACGATTTTTTCTCCTCGTTTCTTTTGAGATTGTTCTTCTGGCGTAGGTGGAACTGCCTCTTCAATAAACGGAGGAGTGATTAAATCATTTTCTTCTATCTGCTTTTCCGTCTCTTCACTTACTGGATAATTCTCAGTAAAATTTGAAATAATTGGTGGACCAATTTCTATTTCTTCTACTGGCTCAATAGCTTCTTCTTGTTCAGCAACACGTTCACGTCTCTTGCTTCTTGTTGTTTTTTTCTTTTCAGTTTGCTCGGCGACCCTTTGAGATTTCCAATCTTTATAATCCCCTTGCATTACTTGAAATTGACTTCTAAGAATTCTCCCTACCGGAGCAAGTACTTCTCCAATGTGCTTATTTGTTATACAAAGTATTCCAAGAATAACTAAAATAATTCCAATGATATATGCCCCTACTTCGTCAAATAAGAAGTAGCACGTTGCGAACATCAGTGCACCGAACATACCACCACCTAAATGAACACTATCCGGGCCCTTTTTCATTTCAAGGAAGAAGTAATCTTTTGTACTAACAATTACAGAAGTATTTTGCACAGCTCCATCTTTCGTAAGAAGGTTAAATAATGTAATATGACT
>NZ_JBFUIN010000244.1:0-4754 GCF_056401855.1 Bacillus sp. P4_D3 | reverse complement strand
TAAATATAAAGAGATTTATGAGTTATAAAACAGGAGCTGCTTAATTGCAGCTCTTTTTTATGAGGGAGTGAGAGAAATGGGCTATATGTTTACAGTAATGTCGCAAGCGGAAGCAGAAGAAATTGCATACAACTGGCATTATGAAGGGGAGTATTCTTTTTATGATATAGAGGCAGATCAAGAAGATTTAATGGAGTTTTTAAATGCTCATATGAGAGGAAATACTACATTTGTCGTGAAAGAAAACGATAGTATAATTGGCTTCTTTAGTTTTGGTAAAATAAATAATCAAACGATTGATATAGGACTTGGAATGAGACCTGATATAACAGGAAATGGATTAGGTTTACAGTTCGTAAAAGCTGGATTAGATTTTAGTAAAGAAAAATATAAATGTGACTATATAACATTATCAGTAGCGGCATTTAATGAAAGGGCAATCAAAGTATATAAAAAAGCAGGGTTCGAAGCAGTTGGGACGTTTATTCAAAAAACGGATGGCAGTTGTTTTGAGTTTTTGAAAATGAACTATATATGTAAAAATGATTAAGAAACAGAAAGGGGCTTCTGTTTTTTTATTTTGATGTAATTAGAAGTTTTGAAATTTTGGAAGAGGATGTGTATGATTGAAGTTTAGTAGCAAATAGCAAGTTTAGTAAGGAGAGGTAGAGGTAGTATGATTACAATTAAAACGAAAAATGAAATAGATTTGATGCATGAATCGGGGAAGTTACTAGCTTCTTGTCATAGAGAAATCGCAAAAATGATGAAACCAGGTATCACTACACAAGAAATTGATACGTTTGTTGAAGCATATTTAGAAGAGCATGGTGCCAGATCCGAACAGAAAGGGTATAACGATTATCCATACGCAATATGTGCATCTGTAAACAATGAAATGTGTCATGGGTTTCCAACAGATGTTCCTTTAAGTGAAGGAGATATTGTGACGATTGACATGGTAGTAAACTTAAATGGTGCGCTTTCGGATTCTGCATGGACGTATATAGTTGGAGATATTTCTGATGAAGCAAAAAGGTTATTGTTAGTAGCAGAGAGTGCTTTATATAAAGGGATTGAGCAAGCGATAAGTGGTAACCATGTTGGAGATATTGGATACGCAATTGAAAGTTATGTAGCTGCTGAAGGGTTTTCTGTTGCAAGAGATTTTACGGGACACGGAATTGGCAAAGAAATTCATGAGGAACCAGCAATTTTTCATTTTGGTAAGTCAGGGCAAGGACCAGAATTACAAGAAGGAATGGTAATTACAATTGAACCTATTGTAAATGCCGGTATGCGATATTCTAAAGTAGATTTAAACGGATGGACTGCACGGACGATGGATGGGAAATTATCTGCACAATATGAGCATACAATTGTGATTACGAAGGATGGTCCTATCATATTAACGACGTTGTAATATGAAATGTGAAAGTTTGGAAAACTCGAACAAAAACGGTGTTTTCATAAAATTTGTACGTGTTTTTTTCGATAAATGCTTTTCAAAGTGAAAAAAGTGCGTTATAATCCTTCTATAAATAAATAAGTTAGCTACACTCATATAATCGCGGGGATATGGCCTGCAAGTTTCTACCGAAGTACCGTAAATACTTTGACTATGAGTGAGGACGAATATATTTGCTTGTTTAGCATTCTTTTTTGCGAAACTCCAAAAGCACGTCTCTCACTTGTAACGAGTGGTGGCGGCTTTTGGAGTTTTTTATTTGCATAAGAGGAGGAACTAACATGAAAGTATTACACGAAAAGATTTTGAACGAAGGAAAGGTTTTATCTGGTGATGTATTAAAGGTAGATGCATTTTTAAATCATCAAATTGATCCAGTACTTATGCAAGAAATCGGAAAAGAATTTGCTAAGCGTTTTAAAGAAGAGAACATTACAAAAATCGTGACGATTGAATCTTCAGGCATTGCACCAGCGGTTATGGCTGCTTTAGAGCTTGGTGTAAAAGTAGTTTTTGCAAGAAAGCGTAAATCGTTAACGTTACAAGATAATATGTATGTTGCGGAAGTATACTCATTTACAAAACAAGAAACGAACGAGATTTCATTATCTCGAAATCATATTGATGAAAATGATCATGTACTAATTATTGATGACTTCTTAGCAAATGGTCAGGCTGCTTTAGGTTTAATGAATTTAGTAGAGCAAGCCGGGGCAAGTATTGCGGGAATTGGCATTGTTATTGAAAAAGCATTTCAAGATGGAGGAAAGAAGCTGCGTGAACAGGGTGTTCGTGTTGAATCACTAGCAGAAATTGCATCACTTGATAACGGCACAGTTACATTTGTACAGCAAGAAACTGCGGAGGTGAACTAACGATGAAGCAGCACCCATTTAAAATTGCATCGCTTGGCATTCAGCACATGCTTGCCATGTACGCTGGCGCAATTATTGTTCCGCTTATTGTTGGCGGGGGACTTGGTTTAAATCAACAAGAATTAACGTATTTAGTATCGATCGACTTATTGATGTGCGGCGTAGCAACGATTTTACAAGCATTATCAAATCGCTTTTTCGGTATTGGGCTTCCGGTTGTACTTGGTTGTACATTCACAGCGGTTGGACCGATGATTGCAATTGGTAAACAATACGGCGTGTCCTCTATATATGGAGCAATTATTGCTGCGGGATTATTTGTTGTTATTTTCGCGAAATTATTTGGGAAACTTGTAAAACTGTTTCCTCCTGTTGTAACAGGATCTGTCGTTACAGTCATTGGGGTTACACTTGTTCCAGCAGCTATTAATGATATGGCTGGAGGAGTTGGAAGCAAAGATTTTGGAAGTTTAGAAAATTTAGCTTTAGCATTTGGTGTTTTATTATTTATCATTATTATGTATCGTTTCTTTGACGGATTTATCCGTTCAATCTCTATATTACTTGGTCTTTTGTTCGGTACAATCGTTGCGGCATTTATGGGGAAAGTAAGCTTGCAAGCGGTTGGAGAGGCAGATTGGTTCCACGGTATTCAGCCGTTTTACTTTGGTACAMCAACATTTGAATTAACGCCAATTATTACGATGATTCTCGTTGCTTGCGTAGGAATTGTGGAAGCAACAGGTGTATATTTTGCATTATCTGATATTTGCAATAAAAAGATCGGTGAAAAAGAATTAACAAAAGGTTATCGCGCAGAAGGATTAGCAATGGTTCTAGGTGGTATTTTTAACGCATTTCCATACACAACATATTCTCAAAACGTAGGCCTTGTTCAATTAACTGGAGTAAGAAATCGCGTTATTATCTATACTTGTGGTGGTATGTTAATTGCTCTTGGGTTTATTCCTAAAATCGCAGCCATTACAACAATTATTCCGAAATCAGTACTTGGCGGTGCGATGTTAGCAATGTTCGGCATGGTAATGGCGTATGGCATTAAAATGTTAAGCAGTGTTGATTTTGGAAAACAAGAGAATTTATTAATCGTTGCATGTTCTGTCGGAATCGGACTTGGTGTTACAGTCGTTCCAACGTTATTCTCACAGCTTCCGGAAAATATTCGTATTTTAACTGATAACGGAATTGTACTTGGAAGTGCATCAGCAGTACTTTTAAATATTGTATTTAATATGGTGCCGCAGCGTAAAGTGAAAGTAAAAGAAGAGCCAGTTCCGATGCAAAGTGCAGTAAGAGAAGCATAGAAAAGCAAGGTCTCATTATGAGACCTTGCTTTTCTTTTTAAGTGGCATCATCTTTCCATACGTACCAAGGCGCCAAATATATTCAAGTGGCCCGTATTGGTAACGAGAAAGCCACCAGCGGCTAATAAAGATTTGTAACGTATAGAAACCAATACAAAATAGAGGCCCTACCCATAATGGAGCGGGATAATAATTTTTGAACAATAGCCCGAATACAAGTAATGTAACAATTGTATGCGTGATGTAATTTGTTAACGCCATTCGTCCGACATATTGGAATGGTCGTAATAATTTTTGCCATCTTTCTTTTTGTAATAAGCGCATGAGTGTGAAAATGTAGAAGATGAATAATGTTTTTCCGCTTATCATCGTAATGCCCATAAGGGTAAATGGTGTATAAGGTTGGTTGTTAATAAAGAAGTGAATCATAATAAACCACATCGGCAATGTTAAAATGAACATAATAATTTGCCATTTTTTTAGTTTTGGATCTAATTCTTTTGCACGACGGAAAATATCTTTTTTACCAGCGTATAATCCGAGTAAAAACAACCCTAGTGTTTCAGGAAGCATAATGAAACTGTTTCCTATTGCTTCCGAATAGAATGAATGGAATCTGTCTTCGATTTGTAAGCCCCAGTTTTCTAACGGTATAATTGCTGAGGAAAGGTCTAATTCATTTAACGGCACTAGTGCCATTAGAAGAGAACCTAATAATGTGAATAATTGCATGAAACTTAATAGTACAATTGACCATATTAAAATAGTACGTGGCTCTCTCTTATAAAATAGAAATAAGAAAAACCCAGTGATTGCATAAGTATGTAAGATGTCTCCATCCCATAAAAGAACGTAATGCAAGAAACCAAACAATAATAAAATGAGAAGACGGCGAACAAACAAAGTTTTTGGACGATCTGTTTTCGCCTCAGCACGATTCATAAAGATATAAAAACCTAATCCGAATAAAAACGAAAAAATAGTATAAAATTTCGTTTGAATAAACATATCGTAAAATAGGCGGATGTAGCTGTCTACTCCTTCGTAAATCCCTGAAATTTCACTTGAGTCAACTCCGGCAATATC
>NZ_JBFUIN010000243.1:0-4770 GCF_056401855.1 Bacillus sp. P4_D3 | reverse complement strand
CAATAAGCATGTAACAGATGCTTTCGAAGAGGATGGCATCATTACATTAGACGGTCCAAGTCGATTAGAAATTTTAGATAAAATCGATTCTGGTACTGTTATTTTCACTGCACACGGTGTTTCTCCAGAAGTTAAACAACGTGCAAAAGCAAAAGGTTTAACGACAATTGATGCAACTTGCCCAGATGTTACAAAAACACATGACCTTATTGAAGCAAAGAAAGCTGAAGGATACCATGTCATTTATATCGGCAAAAAAAATCATCCAGAACCAGAAGGCGCAGTTGGTATTGCACCTGATATCGTTCATCTTATCGAAAGAGCTGACGATTTAAAAACATTAGAAATCCCAACGGATAAAATTTTAGTTACGAATCAAACGACAATGAGTCAATGGGATGTTCAACATTTAATGGAGGACATTCAGAAAAAATTCCCAACAGCAGAATTCCACAAGGAAATTTGTTTAGCAACTCAAGTTCGCCAAGAAGCTGTCGCTAAACAAGCTGATGTTGCAGATTTAACAATTGTTGTCGGCGATCCGAAAAGTAACAACTCAAACCGTTTAGCACAAGTATCACAAGAAATCGCTGGTACGAAAGCATACCGCGTTGCAGACGTAAGTGAAATCCAATTAGAGTGGCTACAAGGTATCGAAAACGTTGCAGTTACAGCGGGTGCTTCTACTCCAACGCCAATCACAAAAGAAGTTATTGCTTTCTTAGACCAATATGACCCGATGAATCCAGCTACATGGGATAGAACTCGAAATGTACCACTTCAAAAGATATTGCCACGTGTAAAAGTAAAAAAACAACAATAACAAAAAACCGTTGCCTACATGAGCAACGGTTTTTATTTTTCTTATACAAACGTGAATGGATCTGTATGTAACTGCGAAGCATGAATTTGTACATTGAATTTCTTTGCATCTACTTTTTCTTGCAATTGTTTTTGTACACCTTGCTTCATTACTTTTTCAACGTTATGCCCTGGATCGACTATATTTAAACCAAGCATCATCGCATCATGAGCAACATGATAATACATATCACCTGTTACATATACATCTGCCCCTTTAAATTTCGCTTGGTTTATATATTTATTACCGTCACCACCAAGTACAGCTACTTTACGCACTTTATCATCTAACTTTCCAACAACTCTTGCACCCTTCACATGTAATGATTGTTTCACATGCTCAGCAAACTGACCAAGTGTCATTTCTTCTTGTAAATACCCTATTTTACCAAGGCCTAAAGCTTCACCTTTATTATCAAGCGGATATACATCATATGCCACTTCTTCATATGGGTGGGCTGCCAACATCGCTTTAATAACTTTTCTTTGTAATGAAGCTGGAACAATCGTTTCGACACGCACCTCTTCCACACGTTCTAACTGTCCAGTTTCTCCGATATAAGGGTTTGTCCCTTCTCGAGGGATAAACGTACCTACCCCTTCGCTACCGAACGTACAGTGGCTATAATTACCGATATGACCTGCATCCGCATCTCCAAGAGCTTTGCGCACTTCTTCTGCATGGGTTACTGGAACAAATACAACAATTTTTTTCATTTCTTCTGCATATGTAGGAGCTAATACTTCTGTATTTTGTAACCCTAACGCATCAGCAAGTAAATCATTTACCCCGCCCTTAGCAATATCTACATTTGTATGCGCTGCATACACCGCAATATCATTTTTAATACACGTTTCAATAATTCTTCCGTACACCTTATCCGTATGAATCGCTTTTAATGGATTAAAGATTAAAGGGTGGTGCGCTATAATGATATTCGCTCCTAATTGGATCGCCTCGTTCACAACTTCCTCAGTTACATCTAACGCGATTAATACGTGCTGCGCAGGTTTATTAAGCGCTCCAATCTGTAAGCCAACCTTATCCCCTTCCATCGCTAAATGCTTCGGATACATACCTTCAAACAAAGAAATAATTTCATGGCCATTCGGAATTTTACTCATGATAAAACCTCTCCTATCATTTTCATTTTCGCATCTATTTCTGCACGCTTCGCTTTTGTCTCTTCAGACTCTGCTGCACGCTCTAACTGTTTTAAAATATTTTGGAAGTTTTTCAATTCTCCTTCCCACTTTTCAACAAAAGCTTCACTTTTTTCTTTTATTAGAAATGGACCCATAAACAATTCAGCTTGTTTATTTTCAGAGTAAGGTACCGCTGTATCTCCTCGCTCTCCGACTAAAATCTCGTAAATCTTTCCGTCTTCTATTACAATTTTCTCACGGATAAGCTCCCATCCATTTTCAATAAACCATTCACGAATATGGTGTGCTGCAATATTCGGCTGTAAGATTAAACGTGTTACACCTTCTAATTTTTCTTTACCACTTTCTAAAATGTCACGAATTAACGCTCCACCCATACCAGCAATCGTAATAACATCTACTTCTCCTGGTGTAATAACAGCTAATCCATTCCCTTTACGAACGTCTACTTTATCTTGTAAGCCACTTTCAGCTACAGTTGCTTGTGCAGAGCGAAACGGTCCATCTACAACCTCTCCTGCAACTGCTTTTGTAGCAATATTATTTATAATTGTATAACACGGTAAATACGCATGATCCGATCCAATATCAGCTACTGTAGAGCCTACCGGAATCTCCCTCACAACTTCTTCTAATCGTTTCGAAAGCTTTACTTCATTCATGTATTTCCATTACTCCTTCTCTTGTCAGTCTGTCTCCATGATAATGAATTTATAGTAGTTGTTGCAAGCCCATAACAATACTTCAATTCTCTATTACTAATCGTATTTTAGATAGTATAGAAAAACAAGCCTTTTGCAAAAAGCAAGAGGCTTGTTTTTCTATACTTTATCCCGCATTAACGGGCAGTAAGACTCCCACCTCAAAATTCGGCTAGAACAAAGCAGTTAGGTGGGAGAYCAACTGCCCGTAAACGCCCGATTGGTGAAGGCTAATAATCAATGGGGATGACCCCCCCACTGATTAAAGTTTCACTTTATTTTTTCTTCGATAACCAATCAGCTACTTTTGCCGCTTGATCAGCTGGAACTATATTTGGCGGCATATTTCCTTTTCCTTTTGAAATAACTTCTTTAATTTCATCTTTCGAAAGTTTCCCACCAATTTTTTGTAAATTAGGTCCTACCGCCCCTTGTAACTGATCACCATGACAGCTCGTACAGCTTTGCTTTACAATATCCTCTGGCTTTGATGCTGTTTGTGCTGGTTTCCCGCCATTTTTTGCATCAGCTAACTCTTTAGATTTATTTAGCCCCTGAAATGAAAATACAAACATAACGATAATACCTAATGCTGCAATAAGAGCGAACGGAATCAACGGATTACGTTTCATATCTCTTCTCCCCCCTCTATACCGCTAAATAGTTAGATGATTCAGTCATTTCAATTGTACTTGAAAACACTCTAGCAGAAAAGAGTAAACTACCATTTATTAAAAATATTCCGTAAATTCATTTTATTGATTTCCACTATTTTATCGCATATTATTTCGATAATTACTAACGTTTCTCATCATATTTTTTACTTTTCTACATATTATTTTGTAAAGAATAAACAAAATTAATCGAAAAATCGAAAAATGAGCATTTGCAAATCAAAAGACAATTCTGTAAAATAAATTACAAGAAATTGTAATCGTTGCCGATAGATAAAGTTTAACAAAAATTAACAAAAGAAAAAAGTTTACTTCACAATCGTGAAGTAAACTTAAAATAACCTATTCTAAGAAATCCTTAAGACGTTTACTACGGCTCGGATGTCTTAATTTGCGAAGTGCTTTCGCTTCAATTTGACGAATACGTTCTCTCGTTACGCCGAATACTTTCCCAACTTCTTCAAGCGTACGAGTTCGTCCATCATCTAAACCAAAACGAAGACGTAGAACATTTTCTTCACGATCTGTTAGTGTATCTAACACATCTTCTAATTGTTCTTTTAGCAATTCATACGCTGCATGGTCCGCAGGCGATGTTGCTTCTTGGTCTTCAATAAAGTCACCTAAATGGGAGTCGTCTTCTTCACCAATTGGTGTTTCAAGAGAAACTGGCTCCTGTGCAATCTTTAAGATTTCGCGTACTTTTTCTGGAGCAAGATCCATTTCTTCACCAATCTCTTCAGGAGATGGTTCGCGTCCTAAATCTTGTAATAATTGACGTTGTACACGAATTAACTTATTAATGGTTTCAACCATATGAACTGGAATACGAATTGTTCGCGCTTGGTCTGCAATCGCACGTGTAATAGCTTGGCGAATCCACCAAGTTGCATACGTACTAAATTTAAAACCTTTACGATAGTCGAACTTTTCAACCGCTTTAATTAGACCCATATTTCCTTCTTGGATTAAGTCTAAGAAAAGCATACCGCGGCCCACGTAGCGCTTTGCAATACTTACTACAAGACGTAAGTTTGCTTCTGCAAGACGGCGTTTCGCTTCTTCATCGCCTTCTTCAATACGCGTTGCAAGTCGAATTTCTTCTTCAGCGGATAGTAAGTCAACTCGACCAATTTCTTTTAAGTACATACGAACAGGGTCATTGATTTTCACACCTGGTGGCACACTTAAATCATTAAGGTCAAACTCTTCTTCCGTTTTTGTAATTTGGCGATTATTAGGACCTTCGTCGTTGTCATTGTCACCAACTAAGTCAATCCCTTGTTCACCTAAATATTCATAGTATTCATCCATTTGATCGGATTCAATTTCAAATCCATTCATGCGTTCTGCAATCTCTTCATATG
>NZ_JBFUIN010000242.1:0-4789 GCF_056401855.1 Bacillus sp. P4_D3 | reverse complement strand
ATTAACAAGGATATCAACTTTACCAAAATGATTCACAGCTTCTTCTACAAGTCTGTTTGCATCTTCTACTTTAGAAACATCCGCTTGAACTGCATAAACATCATGTCCTTCTTTTCCTAATTCATTTACTAAGTTTTCAGCTGCTTCTTTACTGCTGTTATAGTTAATAACTACTTTTGCTCCCTCTTCTGCTAATGCTACTGTAATTGCTTTTCCAATTCCTTTTGCCCCACCTGTTACGATTGCTACTTTGCCATTTAATTGAACCATTTCTTTTCCCCCTTAAATGAATTTGTGAACGATTGTTATGAATCATTTTGGTACTCATACTAATTGAGTCCATATATTAATTATGTTTCGTTGTTTATACATGAAAAGAGATTCTCCCTCTCTCTTTTACACGTTATAAACAAACGTGATTATCATTTTTTATTTTCTGGCTTATTTACAGGCTTTACTTCTTCTTTTACAGGTACTTGTAGTTTAGCTAGTACTGCATTTTGCTTTTCTAGCAATTCTAAAATTTGATCAACTTTCGTTTCCAACGTGCGCATATCTTGTTTTACTTTCGTAACATCACGCTTTAATGTAGGAGCTTGTCCTAATGAATCCACTTTCTCTTCTAGAATTTCCTCGATGTTATCAACTTTATTTTCTAAGTTAATAACAAGCGTAGCTACTCTAGCGATATCCTCTCTCGTCGGCACATTCACCTGTTCTAAATAATTTTTTGTCGTATCATTTAATGCTTTTTGATAAAACAAATTCAAATCTAGAACGCTGCCCATCCAAGCAGAATATTCTTCTGTTTTAATTGTTTCATTGAGCGCTTTTCCCCAAAATGTTTCGGTTTGTTCATAAGCATTTTTCCATGCTTGCAATGGATCGAATTTTTGATCAATCACTTCGACTACACTCCCTTTTTCGTTTTTGAAACAATTCAACCTATTCACTATTTTCTAATATTCTGAATAGAAATTCAAGTATATATTTTATTTTTCTTTATTTTCCAACAAATGTATTGACATTAAAAACAGATAGGTGTAAATTGCACTTATAAGCAAAAAATTCCATCTAACTGATTCATGAGGTGATGCACAATCATGCTACATAAYGAACCAGAACACCCAGAAAGTTTGGAAAAAAACCAAGCGAAACAACCAAACTCCATGCCAAAAAACTTCTTAGTTCCTTTCTTACTTCTCTGTCTAAAAGACTGGAGTCTTCATGGTTACAAACTTATTCAAATGCTAATGGACATCGGCTTTTCTTCTGTTGACCAAGGTAATGTGTATAGGACACTACGCAAATTAGAAAAAGAAAATCTTATTTCTTCTACTTGGGATACAAGCGAAGGCGGGCCAGCGAAACGAATTTATTCTTTAACAGAATATGGAGAGCAATATTTAACAACATGTGCGACTTCTTTTGAACATTATCAAAATATGTTGCGGACGTTTTTCACGTTATACACCAATGCATTCTTTCCATTTTCTACTTCTCCAGAAAAGGATGAAAAGGATTCTTCATCTTCACCTGGTGGTACAGCAGAGTAATCTGCGTTCACAATATGCAAAAAAACATTTGGAGGTCACACAATGGAAACTAAGCCATACGAATTAGTCGATGCATTTTGGAAAAACTGGTCTCAATCTCTTTCCCTCTTCTCTTCAGCTGGGAAACAATTAGAGCAACTTACTTTAGAAACGTTAAAACAACAACAAGACGCTTTGCATAAATTAACATCAGGAGTAAATGAACTAGAAAAAGAACTACACCAATTCACTGCTCAGTTCAATAACCAATATACAGACTATGTGAAGCAATTAACTGGAAACTCCTTAAATGATCAAATTAACGAGTGGCAAGAAAAGTGGAATGAGCTTTCTAATCAAATGCACCAACTTACTGTTTCGCCTACGAAAACATCTTTGTCTATTCTTACTCAAACTAGCGGCCAATTTGAAGAAACAACAAAACACTTTATCGAACAGCAACAGTCGCAGCGTGAAGAGGTTCAAAAACAGTTAGAAGTTTTTTTGGGAGAGTTCAAGTCCAAACAACTAGAACTCGCAAAGCAGTTCGAGGAAAACTCAAAAAATCTATTTACTTCCATCAAATAAGAAAAATGTGGCAACTAACTGCAGCACAAACAAAACTCTTTCTTCCTCCTACTACATCAAGATGGCTTACATTTTTCGATATGGAAAAGAAGGAGGACAAAATGAATCCATTTCAAGAAGCACAAACTGTTCCAGAGCTTCGTTACGATGAGATTCAAGTCGGTGATCAAGCATCACTTACAAAAAAAATTACGGATGAGGACGTTATCAATTTTGCAAAATTGACTGGAGATGTAAATCCTATTCACATTCTAGACTCTTTTGCAAAAACGACAATGTTCAAAGAACGTATTGCCCATGGCATGCTCGTTTCAAGTTTTATTTCTACCATTCTTGGAACGAAACTCCCTGGCAAAAATACGATTTATTTATCACAAAACGTTTCATTCCGTGCTCCTGTCAAAATCGGTGATACACTTCGCGTTGTGGCAGAAGTTATTAAAAAGCGGGACGATAAAAAAATCATCACATTGCAAACAAACATATATAATCAATCTGATGATATTGTCGTAGAAGGTACAGCGACAATACTGAAAAAAGAGTAGCAAATTTGCTACTCTTTTTTCTATCCAAGAACTTCTAATCACACCGTTTACTTCCGTGTATGAGTACGTCGTTTACACATAAAATAACATTACCAGATAGCACTTAGCTAAACTGGATTACTCTTTAAGGATGTGTATCAACATGGTGAAAACAAACAAATTACTAGTTCCGGGTGCAGAGCAAGCACTTGAACAATTCAAATATGAAATCGCACAAGAATTCGGTGTAAGCTTAGGATCTAATACAGCTTCTCGTTCTAACGGATCAGTTGGCGGTGAAGTAACGAAACGTCTTGTTGCTTTAGCTCAACAACAATTACGCGGATAACTATATAACCTATGGCTTAGAGGCAGATATTCTCTGCCTCTTTCTTTTTTAACATACATAATAGTGCTTCTTCACATACTAGTAAGAGCAAATCGAAAGGAACGATATGTGAAATGAAACGGATTAACATTAGCATGAGTCCTCCCCGTGTTCTTACTGTATCTTTTATTATACTATCGATTATCGGTACATGCCTATTGAAATTGCCAATTGCTACAACAACGTCTATTTCATGGCTCGATGCCTTATTTACAACGGTTTCTGCTTGTACGGTTACAGGGCTTGGTGTTGTGGACACTGGTAAAGTATTTACCTTATTTGGCCAATGTGTCATTTTAACACTTATACAAGTTGGCGGGCTTGGCATTATGAGCTTTGCTGTTTTAATCGCAATTATGCTCGGCAGAAAAATCGGCCTTCAAAACCGGATTTTATTACAACAAGCATTAAACCAAACAAATGTCGGCGGAATCATTCGTCTTGCAAAAGCGTTATTTTTATTTTCTTTTACTGTAGAATGTATCGCTACTTTATTTCTCTCCTTTGAATGGGTACCAAAATACGGGGTTGCCAAAGGGATATATTACAGCTTTTTTCATTCTATCTCAGCCTTTAACAATGCTGGGTTTTCTGTGTGGAGCGATAATTTAATGTCGCACTCCCATAGTATTCTCGTCAATCTCGTTATTTCTTCCCTCATTATTTTAGGTGGGATTGGTTTTACGGTTATCGTAGATATAAAAAGAAAGAAAAACTTTAAAAACCTTACTTTGCACTCAAAGCTTATGCTCTCTTCTACTCTTATCGTCAATATTATTGCTACAATTTTTATTTTCATATTCGAGTTTCATAATTCAATTTCCATGAGAGGTTTTACACCATTTGAAGAAGGTATGGCTGCTTATTTCCAAGCGATTTCAACGCGTACTGCCGGTTTTAATACTGTTGATATCTCTGCATTATCAAAACCTTCTCTTTTATTAATGATGCTTCTTATGTTTATTGGTGCTGGTAGTGCTTCTACTGGTGGCGGGATTAAGTTAACAACTTTTTTAATTATGTTTTTAGGCGTATTTAAATTTTTGCAAGAACAAGATGATATTGTCGTATTTAAAAAATCCATTAAAGATACGCTCATTGTCAAATCATTAACGATTACTATTATTTCAATTTCGTTTATTTTTCTTTCCATTTTAATTTTAAGCATCACTGAAAAAGTTCCTTTATTAATGAGTGCTTTTGAAGTATTTTCAGCATTTGGAACTGTCGGCCTTAGTATGAATTTGACGCCACACTTAACAATCATCGGCAAAACAATTATTATCTTTATGATGTTTTTTGGAAAGATGGGGCCTTTAACATTAGCCTTTTCATTTGCACGTAAAAAACAAAGAAAAATAAAATATCCCAACGAAGATATTTTAACAGGTTGACAACCGTATAAATTATCCATATAATGAGAATACAATAGCATATCTCCAAAGGGGAGTAGCGTCCAAGAACTATTTCTTGGAAACAAAGTCGTCATTACGTAGAACTTAGTTCTTCCGGCTTTGTTGGCATTTTCATTACATATGTCTAGCAAGACCTTTGCCTATCAACGGCAGAGGTCTTTTTTGTTTTCAAATTCCTTCCACCGTTGATACGCAGGAGTATGGGGAAACTAAACAGTGGGGAACTTCTTCACTTGTTTAGTCTTTATAGAAATGAGAGGAGAATGTACATGGATGTATCATTATTATTGGAGTATGGTTGGGTATTACTCATCCTAATTGCACTAGAGGGGATTTTAG
>NZ_JBFUIN010000241.1:0-4809 GCF_056401855.1 Bacillus sp. P4_D3 | reverse complement strand
GAATTAGTTGTATACGGCGGAATTGGCCGGGCAGCTCGTAACTGGGAAAGCTACCATGCAATTGTTGATTCATTAAAAACGTTAGAAAGCGACGAAACGTTACTTGTTCAATCAGGAAAACCAGTTGCAATTTTTAAATCACATGAAGATGCGCCTCGCGTTCTTTTAGCGAACTCAAACTTAGTACCAAAATGGGCGAACTGGGATCACTTCCGTGAACTAGAGAAAAAAGGTCTTATGATGTACGGACAAATGACAGCAGGTAGCTGGATTTACATTGGAACACAAGGGATTTTACAAGGAACATATGAAACATTTGGTGAAGCGGCACGTCAACATTTCGATGGTTCATTAAAAGGTACTGTAACGATTACTGCTGGTTTAGGTGGCATGGGTGGCGCACAACCTCTTGCTGTAACGATGAACGGCGGTGTTGTAATTGCTATTGATGTAGATAAGCGTAGTATCGACCGTCGTATTGAAAAGAGATATTGTGATCTGTATACAGAGTCTTTAGAAGAAGCGTTAACTATTGCGAACGAGTATAAAGAGAAGAAAGAGCCAATTTCAATTGGACTGTTAGGAAATGCGGCAGAGATTTTACCAGAGCTAGTGAAGCGTAATATTACGCCAGATTTAGTTACGGATCAAACATCTGCTCATGATCCATTAAATGGTTATATTCCAGTAGGTTATACAGTAGAAGAAGCAGAGAAACTTCGTGAAGAAGATCCAGAACGTTACGTACAATTATCAAAAGAAAGTATGAAAAAACATGTAGAAGCAATGCTTGCAATGCAAGAAAAAGGTGCGATTACATTTGATTACGGAAATAACATTCGCCAAGTTGCTTTCGATGAAGGATTAAAAAATGCTTTCGATTTCCCAGGATTCGTTCCAGCATTTATCCGTCCATTATTCTGTGAAGGAAAAGGACCATTCCGCTGGGTAGCACTTTCTGGTGATCCAGAAGATATTTATAAAACAGACGAAGTTATTTTACGCGAGTTCGCGGATAATGAGCATTTATGTAATTGGATTCGTATGGCACGTCAGCAAGTTGAGTTCCAAGGTCTTCCATCACGTATTTGTTGGCTTGGTTATGGTGAGCGTGCAAAATTTGGCCGCATTATTAATGAAATGGTGGCTAATGGTGAATTATCAGCACCGATCGTTATCGGCCGTGACCATTTAGATTGCGGATCAGTAGCATCTCCAAACCGTGAAACAGAATCTATGAAAGACGGTAGTGATGCAGTAGCAGACTGGCCAATTTTAAATGCATTAATTAACAGTGTAAACGGTGCAAGCTGGGTATCTGTTCACCACGGTGGTGGCGTTGGTATGGGTTATTCACTTCATGCTGGAATGGTTATCGTTGCAGATGGAACAGAAGCAGCGGCAAAACGTATTGAACGCGTATTAACTTCTGACCCTGGTATGGGTGTTGTTCGTCACGTTGATGCTGGCTATGACTTAGCGATTCAAACTGCGAAAGAAAAAGGCGTTAACATTCCAATGATGAAATAAGGAGGAAGAAACATGCTGGACACTTTACTAATAAATATCGGTCAATTACTAACAATGGATCAAGAAGATGGCTTGTTAAGACAGGAAGCGATGAACACGCTTCCTGTTATTGAAAACGGTGCTGTTGGAATCGAAAACGGCGTAATTACTTTCGTTGGAACAGCGGAAGAAGCTAAAGGATTACAAGCGAAAGAGGTTATTGATTGCGGTGGAAAAATGGTTTCTCCTGGTCTTGTAGATCCGCATACTCATCTTGTATTTGGTGGATCTCGTGAAAATGAAATCGCGCTAAAATTACAAGGAGTTCCGTACCTAGAAATTTTAGAACAAGGCGGAGGTATTCTTTCAACTGTAAATGCAACGAAACAAGCATCGAAAGAAGAACTTGTTCAAAAAGCGAAATTTCATTTAGACCGTATGCTATCTTTCGGTGTAACAACCGTAGAAGCGAAGAGTGGTTACGGATTAGATGATGAGACGGAATGGAAACAATTAGAGGTAACTGCACAATTACAAAAAGAGCATTCAATTGATTTAGTTTCAACATTTTTAGGTGCTCATGCAGTTCCGAAAGAGTATAAAGGAAGATCGAAAGAATTTTTACAATGGATGCTAGATCTATTACCAGAGATGAAAGAGAAGCAATTAGCTGAGTTCGTTGATATTTTCTGTGAAACAGGTGTGTTCTCTGTAGAAGAATCAAAAGAATTTTTATTAAAAGCGAAAGAGCTGGGCTTTGATGTGAAAATTCATGCAGATGAAATCGACCCTCTTGGTGGTGCGGAAGCAGCGGCTGAAATCGGTGCAGCGTCAGCGGACCATTTAGTTGGCGCTTCTGATAAAGGAATTGAAATGCTTGCGAATTCTAATACAGTAGCAACTTTATTACCAGGAACAACTTTCTATTTAAATAAAGAAAGTTTCGCACGCGGTCGCAAAATGATCGATGAAGGTGTTGCGGTTGCTTTAGCTACAGACTTTAACCCAGGTAGCTGTCCAACTGAAAACATTCAGCTTATTATGAGCATTGCGATGCTGAAACTGAAAATGACACCAGAAGAAGTCTGGAATGCCGTAACGGTTAACTCATCTTATGCCATTAATCGAGGCGATGTAGCTGGGAAAATTAGAGTTGGTCGTAAGGCGGATTTAGTTTTATGGGATGCGTATAATTACGCTTACGTACCGTACCATTACGGCGTAAGTCATGTAAATACAGTATGGAAGAATGGTAATATCGCATATACAAGAGGTGAACAATCGTGGAGCACGGCCACTATTTAAAGAAAAATGCAAAGTTTATCGATCGCGAAGTAACGAAATGGAGCGAAATGATTAAAGATTGGGAGGAAGGAGAGGAAATATTCGGTGCTGCCTTAATTGGAGCACCCCTTTCTAAACCATCTATTAGTCATTCAGGAGCATGTTTTGCACCAAAAACAATTCGTTCAATGTTAGATGCATATAGCACGTACGCAATTACAGAAGAACATGATATGAAAGAAAGTGTTCTTCATGATTGCGGTGATATTACGATGCATGTGACAGATATAAAAGAGAGTCATAACCGAATTGCGAAAACAGTTGGTCACTTGACGAAAGTAAATCCGAAAATGATACCAATCGTTCTTGGTGGTGACCACTCGATTAGTTTTCCGAGTATAACGGGGTTTGCAAATAGTAAAGGAAAGGTCGGTATTATTCAATTTGATGYCCATCATGATTTACGTAATTTAGATGATGGTGGTCCATCAAATGGTACACCGTTCCGTAGTTTACTAGAAAATGATGTGATTACAGGAAAACAACTCGTTCAAATTGGGATTCGTAATTTTTCAAATGCACGAGCGTACCATGAATATGCAAAAGAGCATGGCGTGACAGTGTATACAATGAAAGATGTAAGAGAGCGAGAAATAAAAGATCTTATTTCAGAAAGTATTGAAGTATTAAGAAAACAAGGTGTGACTTCTATTTATATTTCTCTTGATATGGACGTATTAGACCAAGCGTTTGCGCCAGGCTGTCCAGCAATCGGTCCTGGTGGAATGGATAGTACAACTTTACTTGATGCAATTGAATTCCTTGGTAAAGAGCCACTCGTTCAAGGGATGGATATAGTAGAAATTGATCCAACTCTTGATTTTAGAGATATGACGAGTAGAGTAGCTGCGCAAGTGATTATGAGTTTTCTTTTAGCGCGAGAAACAGTTCGTAAGCAGGTTAGTATATAGACGTAAAATTAAAAGTGAATGTTTTCCTATACCTTATAAAAAACACATTACTACTCATATGTAGTAATGTGTTTTTATGTTAAATGAGAATGTGAAATTAGAATAGATATGTGTGTGGAAAATGTAACAAAATGCGGGTTTTTTAGTGTTTCTGTACAGCTTGAATTTTTATGTGTAAATAAATTGACATAGAAAATAATTTTGTGATATTATAAAAATTTTGCTAAAAAAATAAATGTGTGTTAAGATTGAGAAGGTTACCATATATGGAGGTGGATTATTTGTTTCAAATTGGCGATAACATYGTTTATCCAATGCACGGAGCAGGTATAATTAAAGCCATAGAAGAAAAGGAAATCTCAGGAGAAAAAAGACAGTATTATGTTATAAAAATGTCGGCTAGTAATATGGAAGTAATKATTCCTATGGGGAAAATATTGAATTCAAATATACGACCAGTTACAGATATAAAGGCATTAACAAACATAATAGATATTTTTCAGCATGGGGAATCAGATAGATTACTTACGTGGAAACAAAGGTATAAATTGAACACTGATAAAATAAAAACGGGTAAAATACAAGAAGGTGCTGAAGTTGTACGTGATTTATTACGTATGCAGAAAGAAAAAGCACTTAATGCAAGCGAAAAGAAAATGTTAGATAACGCACATGAATTTTTGATTAGTGAGCTGGGATTAATTGAAGGTATCACAGAAAATCAAATAAAAAGCTTTTGTTAAGATTCATTGTAGATAATGTATTACATCCCAAAAAAGATCTTGAATTTTTTGGGAATATAATTATAGAAAATCAATCATTTCAAAGACATTCAACTCTTTCAAACCACTTTTAGAGCATTAACCTCTTTTGTTATTACTACAATTTAATCCATTTTTATTTTTTAATTTCTTTTACGAATGTTCGAAGTTTAATTAAATAACTCGATAAAATAGTTACTTGATTTTTGCAATCCTGATTCACACTGGCACGGACGAGGAGCCGTAAGGATGAAAGAGAGGTAGGGCTTTCATTGTTTTAGGTA
>NZ_JBFUIN010000240.1:0-4888 GCF_056401855.1 Bacillus sp. P4_D3 | reverse complement strand
TTGTATCACCATACGAGGTCATCGTAATAGAAACCGTTTCAGTTATTCCGAATGATTGGCAAAGGTTAATACCCATCCGTTCTCGTATCTCCGTCACTGTTTTTGCCGGAATAGGTGCGGCGCCAACTAATCCGGCACGCAATGAAGATAAATCATATTTATCAAAATCCTCTAATTCTAGTTCTTTTATAAACATTGTTGGTACGCCTTTTTGGATGGTTACCTTTTCTTGTTCAATTAATTGTAAAGTTTCTCGCGGACGGAATTTTTCTTGTAGTATCATTCGTCCCCCCATCGCTACTGCACAAAGCATATTAATTGCCATACCGAAAATATGAAACAGTGGTGCTGAGATAATAAATACATCATCTTGTGTACAATGCAGCTCTATTCCTATCGTTTGTGCAGATTGTACAACAGCACGGTGTGTAACCATTACACCTTTTGGGGTTCCCGTCGTTCCTGACGTATATAATATACAAAACAAATCATGATTCACATTTATATTTACTTGTTCAATATCCTTTGTTTCTGTACGCATTAACTCCTCATAGGAACTGAGATTCTCTTGCGGAAACCTTACTGTAATAGCTTTTTGTACCATAGTAAGTACTTTTTCAAAACCAAAATTCTTTTCAAATTCTCCGGATGCTATTAATAGCTTCGGAGCTGAACTTTTTAATATAAATTCAATTTCATATGATTTATATTTTGGATTAAAAGGAACGATTATTGCTCCTAATTTTGCTGCCGCAAAATAGATTACTACTGTTTCAGACCAGTTTGGTAGAGATACGGCGATACGGTCGCCTTTACTTACTCCTAGTCTCTTAAATGCAGTAGCCAAACAATCTACTTCATTTTTCAATTGTTTGTATGTAATTCGTCTCGTTAAATCATATATCGCTTCTTTTTCACCATAAGATGAAGTAACAGATTCTAACAGCTCATACACCGCTAATAAGTTCCTATTCTTTTTCATTCTCTCACTCACTTTCTATCGTCTTACCTACTAGCTCGCATTTTTTATCCCATACTTATAGCAGGACAAACGATGTAGGAAAACCAGGAAGGACTCTCCCTGGTTTTTCTAGTACAACGCTTCCCAAATCGCTGCAATTCCTTGCCCTCCGCCAATACAAACAGCGGATACCCCATACTTTTTATTTCTTCTTCTTAATTCATAAATTAAGGATAGAGAAATTCTTGTTCCGCTCGCAGCAAGTGGATGACCTATCGCAATTGCCCCTCCATTTACATTCGCTTTATCAAGATCGAACCCTAATTCTTTTTGACAAGCTAAGTACTGCGCAGAAAATGCTTCATTGATTTCAATCAAATCTAAGTCTGTTAAAGTTAGATTCGCTTTTTCTAATGCACTTTGAATAGCTGGAACCGGTCCGATTCCCATATACTTCGGTTCTACTCCAACAACAGCCCAAGAAATGAGCTTAGCAATCGGTTTTAATCCTCTATCATTTGCATAATCACTAGATGCTAATACAACCGCCGCTGCACCATCCACCATTCCGCTTGCACTACCAGGAGTTACTACACCATTTTCAGCAAAACGGGGTTTTAACTTTGCTAATTTTTCTAGGCTCGTATGACGGATGTGCTCATCTTCTTCAATGATCTGTTCTCCTTTTCTTCCTTTCACTGTTACTGGAACAATCTCTTCTTTTAAATACCCTTTTTCCCTTGCTAAAAGAGCTCGCTCATGACTAGAGAGTGCATGCTGATCTACTTCTTCTCTCGTTAAATTATATTTTGCAGCCAAATTCTCGGCTGTTTCTCCCATCGTACATTTACCATACGTATCATAAAGACCATCCCATAACCAATCTTCTAAAGCCGGACCGCCGAGTGGACTTCCCCATCTCATTCCAGGTATTACATGCGGAACTTGGCTCATGTTCTCAGTTCCTCCGGCAAGTGCAACGTCTGCTTCTCCGCAAAGAATATAACGAGCTGCCGTTAAAATAGATTCAACACCAGTTCCGCAAAGACGATTAATCGTCAAAGCTGGGACATGAATAGGTGCTCCGGCTTTTAATCCAACATGCCTTGCCAATAAATGTGCATCTTTACTAGACTGCTGAACATTACCAAATACAACTTGATTAATATCTTCAGCAGATATAGAAGCTTTTCGTATTGCTTCCTTAGCGGCAATTGCCCCTAATTCTGTTGCATTTAATCCTTTGAACGATCCCGAAATTTCAGCGAACGGAGTCCTAGCTCCCTCCAATAAAACAATCTCTTTCATATCCCATTCACCTCATTATTTCCCTAAATAAACTGGTTTTCTTTTTTCAACGAATGCTTGTAATCCTTCTTTACGATCCTCTGTTGCAAAAGCATTTCCAAAACAGGTGCTTTCAATTATTAAGCCTGTTTCAAGGTCAGCATTACTGCCTACATTTACCGCCGTTTTTAACATTTGAAGTGCTACTGGTGGTTTTTTTGCTAATTTATACGCCCATTCCTTTGCAGACTCAAACAACTCTTCCGCAGGTGCTACCTTGTTGACAATATGTAAATCGAACGCACGCTGCGCATCAAACATATCTCCGAAATAGAGTAATTCTTTCGCTACACCTTGGCCGACAATCTTTTGAAGACGCTGTGTACCTCCGCCTCCAGGAATAATTCCAAGTCCTACTTCTGGAAAAGCGAATTTTGCTTGATCCKAACAAATGCGCAAGTCACATGCGAGTGCGAGTTCAAAACCACCGCCAAGAGCTAATCCATTTATCGCCGCAATAACTGGTTTTGACATATTTTCAATTTTGCTAAATACCGTTCGTGAAGTCTTATTCATTTTGTTAACACCGACAAGATCAAGTGCTGCCATTTCATTAATATCAGCACCTGCGACAAATGCCTTCCTTCCGCTTCCTGTAAGAACAATTACTCGTACTTCTTCATTTACCTCTAGTTCACCAAATAGACTAGAAAGTTCATTAAACACTTGTGTATTCAACGGATTTACAGGTGGTCGATTAATCGTAACAATCGCAACTCTATTTTCAATTTCACAAATTAAAAACTCATAATTCATAACTTAATCCCCCATTCTTTATTCATAATCATAAAAACCTGCACCTGTTTTTTTGCCGTGTCTACCTGCTCTAACTAGCTGTTTTAACAGAAGCGGCGGCGCATATTGATCATTATTTAATTCTTCTTTGAAGTACTCCATCACATGATACCCAATGTCTACACCTGCAAAATCTTGAAGTGTAAATGGCCCCATCGGATAATTAAGACCGAGTGTAACAGCTTTATCAATATCTTCTGCAGAGGCAACGCCATCTTCTAGCAATTTAATTGCCTCTATAAATTGCGGAATCATAATTCGATTCACAATAAATCCTGGGGAATCCTTTTTTACTTCAACTGGTTCTTTCGAAAGTTTTTTAGATAGCGCTTTCAATTCTTCGATTGTTTCATCACTCGTTCGATAACCACGAACAACTTCTACAAGTTTCATAAGTTGTGCGGGATTAAAGAAATGCATGCCCGCCACACGTTCTGGACGGTTCGTTGCTGAAGCAATCTCTGTTATAGACATAGATGAAGTATTCGTTGCAAGTATAACCCCTTCAGGAACGATTCGATCTAGAGCTGCAAACACTTCCCTCTTCAAATCTAATTTTTCTAATACGGCTTCAATAACTACATCCGCATCCTTCATATCTTCTAAAGTTGTAGTGAGTCGAATTCGGCCAAGCGCCTTTTCTTTATCTTCTTCCGTCATCTTTCCTCTTGTAACACTCTTAGTCATAAAACCATTCATACGTTGTATTGCATTATCTAAATAACGCTCTTCAATATCATGTAAAATAACTGTAAACCCATTTAATGCGGCTAAATTTGCAATGCCAGACCCCATAGATCCTGCACCGACAATACCAATTGTTTGAATCGACATCTTTCATCCCCCTGTTCATTTTTTTAATATTCTGTAAATAAATTATATCTATATCCAAAAAGTTTTTGTATCTACACAATGTAGGAAAAATATATATTTCTTTCGTACATTTTTAGGGGTGTTCTTATGATGCAAATCCAATTGAAAAGAATTATGATTATTTCAAAGACAAAAAGTGCGCGCCTCTAAATATATAACTTTTCCTTGAGGCGCGCACTCTATGATGTAAACATTGCAACTATATGTTAACGTTCTTTACCATTTGATGAAATAACCATCTATACCAATAAAAAATCTGTTTCTGATACCCTCTCATTTTGTTCGTAAACATACTCATAGACAACAATATTCCTCATATTTACGATTTCTAATATTTGTTCTAACTGTTTTAAATACTCCCCACTTTCACAAGAGCTTTCTTTGTGATTTCAATATAAACTATGGTCTAAGACTAGGGGCAATAGCTTTATTTAATTTATTCATATATTTTGTATAAACTCAAATGAGCAAAGAGTAAACGCCCTTGATTTTTGGATTCAAAAAACCGCATCTAATTGTAGACGGTGTCTAACAATTAGCATGCAGTTTTTTCATTTCATTCTCGATTACCACATATACGATGTCATTTTTTATCTTTAATCATAATAACAGGAATCATAATAGTATAATGTTCAACTATTCTCCCTTGTCCTTTCGTCTCACAAACATACTGACATAAAATATCTCCGTTAAGAGTGTAGCCAAGTTCCTGAATAATATGTAGGGGTTCATCTAAAATTAATGCTGATAACGGTTCACTCGCATCTTTTTCATATAAATAATACAAACACTCCCCCATATCTACTTGTAAAACCGATTCATCAATAGGTAATTGGCATTCGTTCATTTTCAATTCAGAGGTAGCCATTCCCCAATAACTGTTATTTATATTTTTCATTTTATATTGTTCAA
>NZ_JBFUIN010000239.1:0-4888 GCF_056401855.1 Bacillus sp. P4_D3 | reverse complement strand
AGGTAATTCAATGCTTATTCCAATCCTGCCAACCATTGAAAAGAAATTACATATTTCATCTTTCCAGGTATCCATGATTATTACAATTTATTCTATCATTGCAATTATACTTATACCGATTGCTGGTTATTTATCAGATAGATGGGGACGAAAGATGGTAATGGTTCCAAGTTTATTAATTGCAGCTATTGGAGGAGCGATAACGGGCTGGGTATCATGGAAAGTTGATAACCCTTATGTTTGGATTCTTATCGGAAGAGCAATTCAAGGGATAGGTGCTGCTGGTGCTATGCCAGTTGTCATACCATGTGTAGGTGATTTATACAAAGATGAAAAACAGGTTAGTGCAGGTTTAGGAATCATTGAGACGTCAAATACATTTGGAAAAGTATTGAGTCCTATATTAGGATCAGCTCTTGCAGCTATTGTATGGTTCTTACCATTTTGGGCGATTCCAGTTTTATGTGTAATATCGATTGTTTTATTACTGGTACTAGTAAAGGCGAAGAAACAAGAAGAAGAAGTCCCACCACTTAAAGAATTTATTCAATCTATTATCTCTACGTTTCGAGAAAAGGGAAGATGGTTAATTGCCATTTTTATACTAGGTGCAATTATTATGCTTATTTTATTCGGAATACTTTTTTATCTGTCAACTATACTGGAGTCGAAGTACGATATTCATGGTATATGGAAAGGGTGTGTACTCGCTATTCCTTTACTTGTACTATCACTTAGCTCATATATGGCTGGTAAAAAAATTGGAGATAAACAAGATATTATGAAAAAGTGTATCTATATTGGATTTTTACTGGCTGCTGCATCTGTCTTCTTACCTTTATTTCTAAAAGGAATCTATTTGCTACTTCTTTGTCTCGTTATTATGGGGGGAGGAATTGGTATGGCGTTACCGTGTCTAGATGCTCTTATTACACAAGGGATTGAAAAAGAGCAGAGGGGGACAGTTACGTCATTTTATAGTTCAATGCGATTTATCGGTGTAGCAGCTGGACCACCCCTGTATTCTTTTTTTATGAAAGGGGCGGACCATGAAGTATTTTATTTAACAAGCATCTTCGCTGCTATTGGTGCGGTCATAGCAATTATTTGGATTAAACCAGCAAAAGATACAATGATGGTAAAACAGAAGCCGGAACCAACGTCATAATCCGAAAGAGAATTGCATGTTAATTACACAACATGCAATTCTCTTTAATTAGTTAGGAAAAATAACTTGTTTTAACATATAAAGTGCGACTCCCCATATGATTAGCCCTGAAAATTTATTTAATACTGTAATCGTTTTTCCTGTCGAGTCTAATCCTTTTAGAAATTTTCCAGCAAAAGCTAAACTAATAAACCAAATCCAAGAAACTATAATTGTTGCAAAAGTGAAAGCCCATTTCTCACTTCCTATGTACTGTATAGAGTTTGTTCCGATTACACCAATTGTATCTAAAATTGCGTGTGGATTTAGTAATGAAACCGATGCGGTGAAAATAATTTGATTTTTTAAAGGCATGCTTTTTTCTTGCTTTACATCATTTGAAGGATCGCTTCTCCAAATAACCCAGCCCATATACATAAGAAAGAAAAATCCAATCATATACAGAGTGGTTGTTAACCAAGAAAAAGTAAGGAGTACAAGGGATACACCTTGTACAGCAATTAATATTAATAATGTATCACATATAGATGCAGTCAAGACTACAGGAGCAGCTCGCCAAATATTTGGTTGACTCGCGCCTTGATTAAAGACGAAAACATTTTGGACACCTAATGGAATGATAAGACCAAATGCAAGGATGATACCGTGAATAATTGCTTCACTCATCATATTACCTCCTACTTAATGTGATTAGTTATGATAGTGTATATTGTATAGAAGAAATGAAAATTTGTATCCATCCATATGGTTGGATAGGTTACCAACCATAAAGTATGTGAGGTGATATAGTGGAAAGGCTCGTTTGGAAACCTAATATGTCTTCGCCTATTCCTTTATATAAACAAATAGAATCTTATATAAAAGAAAGAATTGTTAATGGGGAATGGACAGTTGGAACTAAATTACCTTCACAAAGAGATTTGGCGCATACGTTTGAAGTGAATCGAAGTACAATTGTAATGGCTTTCGATGAATTAGTAGCAAAAGGGTATATTGAGGGGAATGGCCGGAAGGGAACAATTGTTATAAATAATAGTGAGAGTACTTCTACATATGCCCCGCCTCCAAACTGGCAGTCTTATGTAGAAACAGGACTTCATTATCCGAATCTTCCTGCTGTACAAGAGATTAATCAAGCTGAATTTACTCCCAATGTAATTCGATTAGGAACAGGTGAACTTTCACCGAGTCTCTTGCCTGAGAAAAAGATGAAGGGTATTATTAGTAAAATTTTACAATCAAATGTTACACTTGGGTATGAGGAACCGAAAGGAAATCTCCATTTAAGAAAAAAAATTGCGGAATATTTAAAAGGGCATGGGGTATATGTATCTCCTGACTCTATTTTAATTGTTTCGGGGGCAATTCAAGCACTGCAACTTATTTCTATGGGTCTTCTTCCGAAAGGAGCGTCAATTTTATTAGAAAAACCATCATATTTATATTCGCTTAATGTATTTCAATCAGCAGGAATGCGCTTGATTGGAATACCAATGAATGAGAATGGTATAAATACTTCATATATTACAAAATATAAGAAACAATTTAACGCATCTATTTTATATACAATCCCATCTTTTCATAATCCGACCAATTTTAGTATGAACGCTAAGAAGAGGGAAGAAGTGATGGAGATATGTAATGAAATTGGATTGCCTATTATTGAGGACGCGGTATATCAAGATTTATGGTTCGATGCACCAGTTTCAAAGCCTTTAAAGGCATATGATAAAAATGGTATCGTGCTACATATTGGAAGTATGTCCAAAGTCATTAGTCCTGGTTTAAGAATTGGATGGGTTGTTGGATCAGAATCCGTTATTCAAAGATTAGCAGATATAAAAATGCAAACTGATTATGGTTCAAGTTCTATATCCCAGCAAATTGCAGCGGAGTGGTTTGAAAATGGATTGTATGATGAACATTTACAGTTTGTAAGAAGTGAATTGAAAAAACGTAGAGATTTTATGATAAGTATGTTAGAAAAGTATTGTAGTGGCATTGCAACTTGGCATGAGCCAGTAGGAAGCTTTTACATTTGGCTACATATAAATCTACCAATTTCGAATCGTAGTTTATTTGACAAAGCTTTGCAAGAAAAGGTGTTATTAAACCCAGGCACTTTGTATGATAGAAGTGCTAACCAATTTTTACGTCTTTCTTATTCCTATGCAACTATAGAAGAAATTGAAGTTGGAATAAAAAAGATCGCGCAATTAATTAAAGGGTAAAAGGAGAAAACCATGAAACAATATGTGATTTGCCAAATGATTGATGGAGATAAATATTTAGCTGCTTATGCGGAAACAAAACAGGATGCAATTGAAAAAGCAGAATTATTAGGGTTAAGAACTGGAAATCGTTACATAGTAATTACCGCAGAAGAAGCAGAAGGGTTAACTTATCCTTAAATAATGGGAGATTACATAAGAAGTAAATAAGCCTAATAATGTACTATATTATTAGGCTTATTTACTATTAAAGTGTGATAGGGAAAATAATATAATTATGAGTCAAGTTGACGGAAATACCGATTTGTTTTTCGATCCTGATTTCCGTCTCTATATTCATCAACATATTGCCTGAAGTTCCAAGATTGTAAAAACTTATTAGCGGCATTATAACCAGAGTTATAGAGCCATTCTTTCTCTTCTTTAGTTAATTGAAAATTAGTACTTGTAATGGTTCCTGTTGGAATTGTAATAGTTCTAGCCTTCGATTCTTTATCTAAATGACGTAAATCATGAGCTTGCATCATCGTTTTAAATAGTCCTTTGAACATGGAAATAGGTTCTTCATAGTGGGCGGGATCAGCTTGAATCTCATCTTTTACAAAATGAAATCCAAAGGTAGGCCAGCGAGGAGAAGTCGGTGAATCGAAAATCCAAATTGGATAATTACTTAAAATACCGCCGTCAACCATATAACAAGGTTGTTTCCATTTTGGTGTTCTCCATTTCACTGGTTCGAAGAAGAAAGGAATGGTTCCACTCATTCTTACTGCTTTAGCGATAGAGAAGCGATAATTTAAAAATCCGTAGTTTGGCAAGTCATCGGGAAAAATAACCATTTTACCATTGCTTATATCTGAAGCGATAATTTTGAGTTTATTCAAATCGGGTAAGTCTGTAAACAAATGAATTCCTTTTTTTCTAAGCAGGTCTTCTAGCCATTCTTCGAGAAATACATTTGAATAAATACCTAGAGTAGACCAAGCGCTTAATCCTTTACCAATAAAGGGGATTCTATCAAGAAAAGTTTTTTTAGTGAATTTTTCATAATCAATGTCTGTTACAATAGTTTTTAATTCGGAACAAGAATATCCTGCTGCTAGAAGAGCTGCAATAATAGCGCCGGCTGATGTTCCAGCTAAACGTTCCCATTCATAACCTTTTTCGGCTAACGCGCAAATTGCCCCTACATGAGCAATTCCGCGTACACCGCCTCCCTCGAAAACACCATCAATCTTCATTAAACATACTTCCTTTCAGATGGGAAATTTGAAAATGGCAAAAAAGCACGTATTGTACGCGCTTTTTTACAATAGTTTTTAAGTTTACTAGCAGCCTACAAAGCCGCCCCAACAGCTAGCTCCAATGATGATTAGAAGGATAAATAAAACGATTAATAAAGCGAAACCTCCATAACCGCAACCACCACCGCAACTACCGCCGTAACCACCGCCGTAACCACCGCCGTAACCACCGCCGTAACCACCGC
>NZ_JBFUIN010000238.1:0-4893 GCF_056401855.1 Bacillus sp. P4_D3 | reverse complement strand
AGCGTATAGAGGGGATAATAAATCAAATTCAAGAGAAGGAAACATACGAATCTTTCCATCATCCCATTTTGCATGGGATGATGGAAAGATTCGTATGTTTCCTTCTCTTGAATTTGATTTATTATCCCCTCTATACGCTTTTGGAAATCCTCATGCGAAGTATTTTTTTCCTTTTCAAAAACGAGTAAAAGTGTATCTTGAGACTGCTTAAAATCTTTATCTAAAATTTCTTTCGTCTTTTGATAATCTCCTTCTGTTTGGAAACCATCACCGCCCAATACTCCTGGAAGTTTTGGAGCAAAAGTACCGAGCACTATCGCAAGTAATAGTAATGCTACGATTACTGTATAACGAAATTGATACAAAAAAGTTCCTATCTTCCCCCACTTATCAATTTTATGTACATTTGTCTTCACACATTTTCACCTACTTTATATAATTCACTTATCATTTATACTGTATCACATCTCCCCATAAACAAAAAACGTCTAGGAAAACTATAATACTAGTTTTTCTAGACGTTTTTCTATCTCTCGTTATTAAGTCCCAATCTCTCGGTAAGTAAACGATGACAATAAATTGCGATGATTAACAACACGCCACCTGCGCAATAACCAGCTAAAATATCAGTCGGATAATGAACATTTAAAATAACTCTACTTAATCCAATCAATATAATTAATATGCCCATCGAAATCGTAATACCACATTTTCCAGCTATACTTTTCAAATTCGCAGCAATGATATAGGCAAGAAAACCGAATGTTATGATAGATAGCATTGCATGTCCACTTGGGAAGCTATACCCAAGTGCGTCAAGTGCCTCATTTAATGATGGGCGGTCTCTTTTTGCAATTTCTTTTATTCCCTTATTAACAAGGTGTGTCGTTAATATAGCCATTGGATACACAATCATAGCAGCATAATAACGCTTTTTCCAAAAAACGAACAAGCTTATAATTAGTGTCGTTATAACTCCAATTGCAGATCCTAACTTTGTAAAGTATGTGAAGAATGTAAGTGAGCTTTCCGTTTGTAATCCTTTCACCATATCACGTACGTATGTATCCATCATTGTAACACCACCTACATGTACCCTCCAAGCGATGATGCTAAATAGAACAAACAACAAAATGATACACATTAATTCATACTGATGTAACTTTTTCTTCAATCGATTTCCTCCTACTATGAAAAAATGCGATTTCTACTTTAGAAACCGCATTTTCTTACTTATTTACCTTTTGTTTTCAGCTCTGTCCAGTAGCGATCGTAGTCTTTTAACTTATCGTCTACATCAACAAGCCACTCTGTACGATCTAATTCTTCTTTTGTTAAGAAGATCATGTGATTATCACGATATTCTTTACTATGAAGAGGATGAGCTTTTTCATTTGGATTACTGTAACCAATTGACTCGTAGTTTTTCACACTTACTTTTTCATCTAATAAGTAGTTCATAAACTTCTCTGCAAGTTCTTTATGTTTCGCACCTTTTGGAATCGCTAACGTGTCAGCCCAAATTGTGCCTCCTTCTTTTGGTACAACGTATCCTACATCTTTGTTATCTTTCGCAATAAATGCTGCGTCTCCAGACCATACAGTCCCGATCCACGCATCTTCTGTAATGAATTTTTGTTTAATATTATCTGTATCAAATGCTAATAAGTTTGGAAGTAGCTTCTGTAAATCATTAGACGCTGTCTTTAACTGTGCATCCTCTTTCGTGCTATTAGAGAAACCATTTTTCTTAAGTCCCATTCCTAATACTTCACGAGAATCGTTTAATAAAGTAACATGTCCTTTATATTTCTCGTTCCATAAATCATTCCAGCTTGTAGGTGTTTCTTTCACATACTTTTTATTGTATGCAATGCCTGTTACACCCCAAGTATATACTAGAGAATACTTATTCTCTGGATCAAATGCAGGTGTTTTAAAGTTAGAAACAAGGTTCTCGATGTTCGGGATGTTCTTCTTATCTAAAGGCGCTAATAAGTCCATCTTCGCCATCGTTTTCACCATGTAATCAGATGGCTGAATTAAATCATATGTCGCGCCACCAGCTTGTAATTTCGCAAGCATTTCTTCATTACTTGCATATTTATCATAGTTAATTTTCACGTTATATTTCTTTTCAAAATCTTTTAAAACTTGCTCATCAAAGTTGTCAGCCCAGCTATAAATATTCAATTCTTCTTTCTTCTCACCACAGCCCGCAAGTACACCTGCAACAAGGCCGAAGCTAATAGCTGCGCCAGCTAATGTCTTCATCAATTTCATTGATTTTTTACCTCCTCGTTCTTTCTATATCATTCGTATTATAAAGGAAGGTGTCCTCCAGAGTTTTCTTCACCGTCTGCACCTTTATTACGGAAAATTTCCGATAGCACCATTAATCCTACAATTACAACAATTAATATTGTAGAAAGAGCATTAATTTCAGGTGATACTCCGCGCTTAACCATACTATAAATGTATAATGGCAATGTTGTTGATCCTGGTCCTGATACGAAGAAACTAATTACAAAATCATCAATCGATAATGTGAATGTTAATAATGCGGCTGAAATAACTCCTGGTGCAATTGCTGGAAACGTTACATAACGAAACGTTTGCCACGGCGTTGCTCCTAAATCGTTTGCAGCCTCTTCTAAATCACGTCCCATACCAGAAAGACGTGCCGCTAAAATAACAACAACAAATGAAATACTGAATGTAATGTGTGCAATAATAATTGTTGTTTTTCCAAGTTCCATACCTAATTGACTAAATAGGATAAGTAAAGATAATCCCATTAAAATATCAGGAATTAAAATTGGTAAATATACAAGACCGTTAATGGCCCCTTCAAAACGATATTTGTAACGGTGTAATGCAATAGCAAAAATCACACCAAGAACTGTCGTCACAATTGTCGTTATAAGAGCAATCGTAATACTATTTACAAACGCATCAATAACATCTTGTTTTTGAAATAAATCTGTATACCAATGGAGTGTAAAGCCCTCCCATTCCGCATTAATGCGAGAATCGTTGAAGGAATATACCATTAAAACCATCATTGGAAAATACAAAAACAATAAGATTAACCAAGAATAAGAAACTAAAAACTTCTTCATTTTTGCCTATTCCCCTCCGTTTCCATCATATTTATATACTTTCGTTGCACGATAATATAAGTAAATTAACAGAACAGAGAATAGAACAACAATCATAGATAACGCGGAACCAAACGGCCAGTCACGTGAGCCTAAGAATTGGTTTTGAATTACGTTTCCGATTAATGCTACTTTCGATCCACCCATAACGTCTGATACAACAAACATTCCGATAGAGGAAACGAATACTAAAATAGAACCAGTTGTAATCCCTGACATCGTCATCGGTACTGTTACATTCCAAAATGCCTTTACTGGTGTTGCGCCTAAATCATAAGCTGCCTCTAGCTTACGCTTATCAAGCTGCTCAATTGCTGCATACACTGGTAAAATCATAAATGGTAATAAAGAATATACCATTCCGAGTATTACAGAAGGTGTATTGTATAACAGATTTAAAGGTTCACTAATAATACCTAGTTTCAATAGCAATGTGTTTACAAGACCTTGTGAACGTAAAATAACAATCCATGCGTATGAACGAACAAGGAAGTTAATCCAGAACGGGATCGTTGCCAATAATAAAAGGATAGAACGATATTTACGATCAACAATTGTAATTGTATAGGCAAATGGATAACCGATTAATAAACATAGTACTGTCGTAATAACCGCAATTTTCACTGTTTCCCATAACGTCCCCATATATAATGGATCAAACACACGCGCTATGTTATCTAATGTGAATTTCATTTCCACTGTCCCGTATGCTCCGCGCTGCATGAAGGCAAATGCTAATACGAACAGAAGTGGAATTAGGAAGAAGAGTAACAGCCATACGACTGTAGGTAATGCGAGTAATTTCCCTTTCTTCAATTTAAGGTCACCTCGTCCTCTTGCTCCCAGCCTACATATACATTATCTCCAATGCTCCACTGCGTTGCTTCTTCAGCAGTTTGATATGCCATTAGTAATTCCGATGTTTTCTCCTCACGTACATATAGCTTTTCCATATTTCCAACAAATTCAATATCTTCAATATGCCCAAGGTGGTATTCTTTTAAAATTGGCTCTTCAACCGAGCGAACTTTTACATTTTCAGGGCGAACTGCTACGTAGTTTTCCCCATTTTTCACGATATTATTTTCACCGATGAACGTTGCAACAAACAATGTTTTCGGTTGATTGTAAATTTCTTTAGGCGTGCCGACTTGTTCGATATGCCCTTTATTCATAACGACAATACGATCACTCATACTCATCGCTTCTTCTTGATCGTGCGTTACATATATGAACGTAATTCCTAAATTACGTTGTAAGTTTTTCAATTCACGTTGCAAATCTTTTCTTAACTTAAAGTCAAGCGCTCCAAGTGGCTCATCTAATAGTAATACACGTGGGTTGTTTACAATTGCTCTTGCAATTGCTACACGCTGTTGCTGTCCACCAGAAAGCTTCGACGGTTTACGATTACGGAACTCAAGTAACTGCGTTAAACGCATTGCCTCTTCCGCACGTTCTTTCTGTTCTGTTGCTGATACTTTTTGCATTTTCATACCGAAACAAATATTTTTTTCAACATTCATATGTGGGAATAGTGCGTAATGTTGGAACACTAAATTCATATGACGCTTGTATGGCGGCAAATCGTTAATCTTTTCATCATCTAATAAAAGATTCCCTTTAGTTGGCGTTTCAAATCCTGCGATCATACGAAGTAAAGTCGTTTTCCCGCAACCACTCGGTCCTAAAATTGTTAAAAATTCTCCTTCTTTAATATCTAAAGAAAGAG
>NZ_JBFUIN010000237.1:0-4910 GCF_056401855.1 Bacillus sp. P4_D3 | reverse complement strand
AGCAGCTACATCCCAAACTGTCTTTATGTGAGAGACATCCACTTGATCGGCCACTGTAATCGAAAGAGCAAGTCCAAATGTAACCTTTGCCATCGCCGGAATTGATCGGCCTGAAAAAAACGGTAAAAAATATAAAAATGAAGTAATGCGACAAAACGCAAAAAACGTCGCCGCCCATAATTCCATATTCATTTCAGTTCACCTATCTTAGTACGAACGCAATAGCGATGGGATTTTATCAAATAAATCTAAAATAAGCATCGTTAACTCTTGAAACATCCACGGACCTAAAATGATAATAACGAGCACAATACTCGCCATTTTCGGTAAAAACGTCAGCGTTTGCTCTTGAATTTGCATCATCGCCATAATAACCGCGATAATAATAACGACAATCATACTTACAACGGCAATCGGCATTAAAATCATAACCCCTTTATAAAAAAAGGTTTGGAAAATATCTATAATTGGTGACGTATTCATTTATATGACTCCTATCACATAGCATCAAACGCTTCAGGCGACCGTCTTAAACATAATATCGACGATTTTTGTATATCCACCTAAATATACGAAAACGAGTATTTTAAATGGTAAACTTAAAATCATCGGCGGTACCATCATCATCCCAAGGTACATTAAAAGTGTACTAATAATTAAATCAATAAAGACAAACGCTAAATAAATGAACATCCCTGTAAGTAAACCTTTTTGAATTTGCGTTAACGTAAAGGATGGCACCAGCGTAAACAGTGAAAGATCCTTTAAATCTTTCGGCAACTCTTCTCCGCGCACTTTCAGCATCATTTTCAAATCATGCTTATACGTATGCTTCGACATATAATCTTTCATAATCGGAGCTGTCGTCTCCGCAGCTTGACTTACTGTTATTTTTTCTTTCGTCATCGGGTCCCACACATCACTCTTTAATTGACCAAGCACTGGCTGCATTGTAAACAGCGATAAAAATAATGCGAGTCCAACAAGCACTTGGTTTGGTGGTAAATTCATAACCCCAAGCCCTTGACGAGTAATCCCAAGAACAATCATAAAATAAGTAAAATGCGTAAATAAAAGAACGATAGAAGAAGATAATGATAGAAGGGTAACGAGCGCGAATAGTTGTACACTTGAATTACTCGTAAACTCTTTTCCATTTTCGAAATTAATAAAGCCGTTCGGGGCTGCATACGCTGGATTTACAAAAACAAATGAAAAAATAATAGAAAATACGAAAATAACGGCAAATAACGATAACTGTTTCTTTATTCTCATGATGGATCCTCTACTTTTTTCGTTTCACTCTTCACCGCGTCTTCTAGCGCTTGTTGAAACTGATTTCCTGTCCCTGTTAGCTGCACAGATTGTACACCGTTATTACTAATAACAGTGAACACTTGCTTTCCGTCCACTTCAAACAAAAAGGCGCTCGTTTGATGATTTAAATACACGCCGTCTTTCACTTGAATGTGTCCGTTTTCACCTTGCTTAAAAAACTGCTGTTTGCGCGTCTTTTTCGTCATATAATATGCACCATAGCCGAGCGCACCAAACAGTAAAACGACTTGAAATAAGGTCGTCATATACGACATATGACTCCTCCTCTACTCTTTATCCTGCATTTGATTTTGCGCCTTCATAAGCGCGGCATGTTTCTTATCAGCTTCAATTTCAGAAATAATAATGCCGAACTTCTCATCCATTACTATCGCTTCACCAATACCGACTTTCATATCACTTAAATATACATCTACTTTATGTCCTAAATTTTTCTCTACTTCAAGAACATCGCCAACTTTTAATTGCTTCACATCACCAAGCATAATAGATGACTTCCCAAGCTTTACTCCAAGTTCAATTGAAATATCTGAAACGGTATCAATATGTGCCTTCCCCGCTTCATTTCGCTTCCCGGCAAATTCTTCTAATCCCATTAATGACACAGGAGATACTTCATGCTTCATATAAATCCTCCTACTCTATAAAACTTTTAAATAGGAGCGCCTTACGCGTTCCATCTTTCCCGATAAAACAATTAAATTTATGTTTTCCATCTACATAACCACGTAGTTGGTCTGTTACTTTCGTATGAAGCGGAATAATGTCGCCTTCTTCAATTTTCTCAATCTCGCCCATTGTCATCTTTTGCTCACCAATCGCAACGTGAACAGGCTTGTACACTTGATTTACTTTCACTTCTACTTCAGACGTATACTTTTTACGCTTATCCGAAGAATGTTCGACAATATTTTCAGACGTCAACTTATCCATAATTTCTTCAACAGATAAGAACGGAATACCGATACGAACTGTCGTATTCCAAAAATCTGTTTTCATATTTACATTTAATAGTGAAATAATATCGCTCGCTGTCGTAATCTTCAGCGCATTCGGATCTGTCTCCGTCGTTACAAACTTCGGTTCAATCGCAACAACGCTTTCAAATGATTGTTGTAAATTTTTACAAAGAAGAGCAAATATATTATCAAGCGTTAAAAACTCAAACGCAGTTAACGGTCTACGCATCGTAAAGTTACGCTTACTATCTCCGCCAAGCCAGCATTCATGAATATAAATAACGAACGCTAAATCAATTTCAATTACGATTTCTCCAAGCTCTGGAAGGCCCAGATCAATAACGCAATATAAATAGTAATCTTTCGGCATTTTCTCCACATACTCACTCGTAAACGGAACTTGTTCAACGGTCGAAGGCTCTAGTTCAATCGGAATACGCATACGAGCTGACAACGTCTGTGACGTCTGTTTGCCAAAAGTCGACGCAATTGCTTGCAAACTACGTAAATGCTCAACACCAAACTTCTCCGGTCTATTAAAATCATACTCTTGAAATTTATCTTGCTTCCCTGCTTCTTGTGCGAAAGCTGGCATTTCCTCGCCTTCATTTACCGCCTTCAGCAGGGCRTCAATCTGCTCTTGGCTTAATTTATCGCCACTCATGAAAATCCCCTTCCCTACCTTTTCAATTCAACGATTTCAACGTACATTTTTCCATTCTTCGTCAAAATCTTTCCGGTTCCAATCTCTTCATTCTCAAGCATAAGACGCACCGTATTTTTCGTTGAATTTTCAAGACGATACAATGTACCTTTCGTAATATGAAGCAGATCTTCAATTTTCTTTTTTGTATTTCCGATTTCAAAATAAATTGTTAACGGAATATCATCTTGTAATTTCAATCTAGCCAACTCCCATATCATGTTCACGAAAATTCCATATTCTCTTTATATATAAATGAAATTTCTTATTTCGAAACGTCGATATTTAATATTTTTTTAATATATCCTTGCGTTTCTTTAAATGGCGGTACGCCTCCGTACTTTCTCACATTACCAGGACCAGCATTATAAGAAGCAAGCGCTAATACGAGATCACCGTTATTTTTCTTTAAATAACCGCTTAACTCTTTCACACCGCCCTCAATACTTTCAGCTGGTGAAAATGGATTTTTTATACCCATCTCTTTCACGTTTGCTGGCATAAGCTGCATCAGCCCCATCGCTCCTGCATGTGACACCGTTTTCGGATTAAAATTAGACTCTACTTCAATCATTTTTTGAATTAATGTTTTCGGAATTCCATATGTACGACTAGCGCGATCAATAATATCCTCATACTTACCCTCATTTGAAGAACGTATTTTCTGAATATTATACTTATTCGTTAATCCCCACGTATCAGTAGGCTCATTTTTCGTTTCTGGGAAACGTCGCTCAAACTCTTTTTGCGCGACTTGCACTTCATCCACTTTCTTCGTTTCAACTTTCTCCGTCTCCTCAAGCTTACTCGTTTCCTCTACTTTTATAGGCTCTACCGGTTTATTAACAACCGTTTCTATTTTCGTAGATTGTACCGGCTGACTCATATCTTCTACTTTTGCCGTTTGCGGAGTAACCTTCGTCTCCTTCGCAGGTTCACTCTGCAATTGATCTTGAAAACGACTACTAACGAACGCCTGCGGACTACTTAACTTTTGCTGAATTTGTCCTTTTTTATATGCAAGAACTTCTTTTACTATATTTCCAACTACCATAATATCACCTTTTCGATAAACAAAGATAATCTAATATTAGAGTTTTTTAAAAAAGTTTGCAATAATCCTTTGCAATAAAAAAATGACTACATTGTTAAACTGTTATTTTTTTATATTTATTAATTCAAATTTTAAGTTGACACCCGTTATAGCAAGGATTACAATAAATTCGAAATTGTTTTTTTTGTATATTACCGTTTTGTAATTAACAGAAAAGTCAATATAAAAAAATGGGGGTTCTTAACATGAGAATTAATACAAACATTAATAGCATGCGTACGCAAGAATACATGCGTCAAAACCAAGCTAAAATGAGTAACGCTATGGACCGTTTATCAAGCGGTAAACGTATCAACAACGCTTCTGACGATGCAGCAGGTCTTGCTATCGCAACTCGTATGCGTGCACGTGAAAGCGGATTAGGTGTTGCAGCTAATAACACACAAGATGGTATGGCATTAATCCGTACAGCTGATTCAGCAATGAACTCAGTTTCTAATATCTTACTTCGTATGCGTGATATTGCTAACCAATCTGCGAACAACACAAATACAAAAGATAACCAAGCTGCATTACAAAAAGAGTTTGGTGAATTACAAAAACAAATCGATTATATTGCTGGTAACACACAATTTAACGATAAAAGTCTTTTAGATGGATCTAACAAATCTATCAATATTCAAACTCTTGACTCTGCAGACCAATCAAAACAAATTTCAATTGACTTAAAATCAGCTACTTTAGAAGCATTAGGTATTAAAGACTTAACAGTTGGTTCAACTGAAAATGCACTTGCTAAAGCTACAATTTCAGCTTTAGATGCTAAAGACTTAGCTACTGAAGAACTTAATAAAGC
>NZ_JBFUIN010000236.1:0-4917 GCF_056401855.1 Bacillus sp. P4_D3 | reverse complement strand
ACATAACGTTCTACTTTACTTTCCATAGTCTACTATCTGCTACTAAAAATATAGACAAATGTATTTCCTTAGAATATGTAGTTTTTGCACGCTAAGAATATTTTTATCTATATTCACTCTTTTGTTAGTAACAGATTTTTCACCTCTCTTTTTAAAATTTTCGATCGCTATTTAATTTCCCTTCTTCATTTCCCTTTTATAGTAGCATCTACGAAAAGGAAATGGTTTACATTCTACGATTCTTTACAAATACTTATAATAAATCAACCACACTATAAATCAATTAATAATAATATAAGAATAATAAAGAAGTGAATTATATAAAAAGAGKATTCTATATACGAAAAAAGAATTTATATTATTTATAATATGTTTAACACATTATGTTTTCCATATAATTACAGTGATTAATTTTGCTATAATTAAAATATAAAGTGAAACTTTAATCAGCCCTCACCAATCGGGCTTTTACGGGCATCAGGGCTTCCACCTAACTTCTTTGCTCCACCTGAATTTTGAGGTGGGAGTTTTACTGCCCGGCAAATAGCGGGATAAATCAAATATACGGAGGTCTCTCATGGAAGAAAAGCAAGATCATCCAACAATTCAAATGAAAAATAGTAGCATTGTTATCGTAAAAAATTCAGCGAGTATTATATTCGGTTTATTTTTTATTTTACTGTTCTTCGCGAAGCCTTTTCGTAAATCTAAATGTCCAGAATGTAAGAAACGTGAAAAGAAAAAAGCTGTGAAAGAACACTAAAAGGCCTTCCTTTACGGAAAGCCTTTTTACATACTGATTATTCAGTTCATTATTCTTCATATTCAACAAAAAAAAGGATGGCATAAGCCATCCTTTTTTCTATAATAAACTATAAAATTATAGTTTGATTACGTTTTTAGCTTGAGGTCCACGGTTGCCTTCTTCGATTTCGAAGCTAACTTTTTGGCCTTCTTCTAAAGATTTGAAACCTTCAGTTTCGATTGCAGAGAAATGTACGAATACATCGTTTTCGCCTGGAACTTCGATGAAACCGAAGCCTTTTTCGTTGTTAAACCATTTTACTTGTCCTGTAACTGTCATAATTATTTCCTCCTACGAAAATACATTTTATTTAGTCTTCATGTATAAAAAAAGAATCCACACATTATCAAATTCGAAACATAAACTAGTTCTCACATACTTTTCCCCGTTTGTTTTCGGCATTTGATAATATATGGATTGCTTAATTTAATTATTCAACTGGTATTATCATAGCATACTTAAAATAGAATGTACAATCCTTTTTAAAAATAAAATTTCTAAATTTTAGTATTTCTTATACAAGATAACCACACCTATTCTAATAAGGAGGAGTATATGACAGAAATAATCCCTGAAAAAACATTAAAGAGAATTGAAAAAGATATTGAAAATAATAACCTTGGAAAAGCAAGAGATAGATTACACGGATTAATCGCTACTTATCCGAATGAATTAGCACTTAGAAAAAAGCTCGGTGATATTTACTTTACATTACAATACCCAGAAATGGCTGGACGGTATTGGTATCTTGAAAAAGAGAAAACAGATGTTATGCACGCGGCATGTCTACAATTTGAACAATCGATGGGAAACGACTCTTATCATATTGTACGTGCTTTAAAATTCAAAGGAAATCATAACATTATTACAGGACTATACACCGAACATCCTTTACAGCCATTGCAGAAAAAAGTGGTAGAAGAACTAATTGATGATTATGAAGAAGCATGGAAAGACAAACTATTTACAGAATTTATGATGCRGGAAAGCCCACGCAGGACTTTAGTCCGTCTTTAGACGTGGGATGAACGCATCGTTTTTGCATAGCAAAAMATGGTATACTTTATTTATAGTCATGCAAAAGACTCTAAAACGACTGTTCTCTGAAAACAGAATACATATGAGGTTGGRGTAGYMAATTCTTCTACTCCGTAAAATGTATTAAGTCGTCATGMAAAAGACGTAMAAACATTTGAGAACSAACAATCTGTACGGTATGGTCACAGTACCGTAGCCCACGAACCTATATGGTCTGTTGTGGGAGTGGTGATGGCACACCGCAATCTTGCACGTCAGCGATACCAGAAATGGACTTCGCCTTTGGTAGCAAGAAYSCCACTGAYGTTAGTCARCTTGCCCCTTTAGGGGTGGGAGTGTCAAATGGGGCTGTCTAGCATTATTCGCATTCCTTCTTTTTACTGCTATTATTGGTATATTCACTATATTGGATTGAATATTTTAAATAGAAGTGAACGTCCCATAATACGACGACAAATAAAATTCCATCAACTTTCCGACAAAGTTTAACAATGTCAGCGACGTAATAATAAATAAGAAAGGTGCCCCAAAAATATTTTGGGGGCACCTACTTATACCTTTATTTCGTAAACTGTTCTTCTTCCGTAGATCCTTTTAAAGCAGTCGTTGATGAAGTACCGCCCGTAATTACTTGTGCTACTTCATCAAAGTATCCTGTTCCTACTTCGCGTTGATGGCGCGTTGCAGAGTAACCATCTTTTTCTGCTGCGAACTCTGCTTGTTGTAATTCAGAGTACGCTGCCATACCGCGCTCTTTATAACCACGCGCTAATTCAAACATGCCGTAATTTAATGAATGGAATCCAGCAAGCGTTACGAACTGGAATTTATAACCGTATGATGCAATTTCTTTTTGGAAGCTTGCAATCGTTTTTTCATCTAACTTTTGTTTCCAGTTAAATGAAGGGGAACAGTTGTAAGCGAGTAGCTTCCCTGGATATTTCTTATGAATTGCGTCCGCAAAGCGTTTTGCATCTTCTAAATTTGGCTCCGACGTTTCACACCAAACGAGATCTGCATACGGCGCATACGCTAAACCACGTGCAATTGCTTGATCAAGACCTGCTTTCGTACGATAAAACCCTTCTGGCGTTCTTTTACCTGTAATAAACTCTTGATCAACTGGATCGATATCGCTCGTAATTAAATCTGCAGCATCTGCATCTGTTCTTGCGACGATAATTGTTGGTACACCCATTACATCAGCAGCAAGACGTGCCGAAATTAAATTACGCACCGCTGTTTGTGTCGGTAATAATACTTTTCCGCCTAAATGCCCGCATTTTTTCTCTGAAGATAATTGGTCTTCAAAGTGCACGCCAGATGCACCCGCTTCAATCATCCCTTTCATTAGTTCAAATACGTTTAACTGTCCACCAAAACCAGCTTCAGCATCTGCCACAATYGGTACGAAATAATCTTTATCACCGCTTCCTTCCATATGCTGAATTTGATCAGCACGTTGAAGTGTTTGGTTAATTCGTTTTACAACAGCCGGCACACTGTTCGCTGGGTATAAGCTTTGATCAGGATACATATGTCCAGAAAGATTCGCATCTGCCGCTACTTGCCAACCGCTTAAATAAATTGCTTTTAATCCAGCCTTCACTTGTTGCATCGCTTGGTTTCCTGTTAATGCCCCAAGTGCATTAATATAATCTTCGGTATGAAGTGATTTCCAAAGCTTCTCTGCACCGCAGCGCGCTAACGTATGTTCAATATCAATCGATCCACGCAGACGAATTACATCTTCAGCCGTATATGGACGTGTGATTCCTTTCCAGCGCGTATCTAATTCCCAGCTTTCCTGCAATTTATCAATTCTTTCGTTTTTCATATGTTCCATCCCCTTTTCTTGTTTCTTATAAAATTTCATAACCAGGTAATGTTAAAAACGGCATGAACTCGTTATTACGAACAAGGTTTGTAAACAGTTTTGTAGCTTCTTCAAATCTCCCTTTCTTAAACGCTTCCTTACCAATCTCACTTTCTATTTTTGCTAGTTCTTCTTCTTTCAATTCTTCCATCAATTTAAAAGTGATATTACGGCCATCACTTAGCTTCCCGCCCTCATGACGAATCCACTGCCATACTTGTGCTCTTGATATTTCCGCTGTTGCCGCATCTTCCATTAAGTTATAAATAGGAGCTGCTCCTCTCCCGCTTAACCAAGATGCAATATATTGAATACCGACATTAATATTTGTGCGAAGACCACCTTCTGTAATCGTTCCCATCGGTACTTCTAATAAATCCTTTTCTGTTACACGTATTTCTTCACGCTTTCTAAAAATTTGATTTGGCGTTTTCATTATGTGATTAAATACTTCCATTGCAACCGGTACAAGTCCCGGGTGGGCAACCCAAGTCCCGTCATGACCGTCTAAAGCTTCGCGCTCCTTATCAGCACGCACTTTCTCGAAAGCCGCCTCATTTGCTTCTGGATCATTTTTAATTGGAATTTGCGCTGCCATTCCTCCGATTGCTGGCGCGTTACGACGATGACACGTTTGAATAACTTTCAAAGAATACGCGCGCATAAACGGCGCTGTCATCGTGACTTGCGCTCTATCCGGAAGTAAAAAAGTATTATGATTACGGAAACTCTTTAAGAAACTAAATATATAATCCCATCGCCCGCAGTTTAAACCAGCAGAATGATCTCTTAGTTCATACAGAATTTCATCCATTTCAAATGAAGCGTGAATCGTTTCTATTAACACAGTCGCTTTAATCGTTCCATTCGGAATGCCGATATACTTTTGAGCAAATACGAAAACATCATTCCATAATCTTGCCTCTAAGTAACTTTCCATTTTCGGTAAGTAAAAGTACGGGCCACTTCCTTTTGCTAAAAGCACCTTCGCATTATGGAAAAAGTACAAGCCAAAATCTACTAAACTGCCAGACATGTTCTTGCCGTCAACTTGCATATGTTTTTCTTCTAAATGCCACCCTCTCGGACGCACAATTAATACAGCTGTTTTACTATTTAAACGATATTCTTTTCCGTTTTCATTTTCATGTGAAATCGTTCCCTTACTCGCATCTCGTAAGTTAATTTGACCTTCGAC
>NZ_JBFUIN010000235.1:0-4941 GCF_056401855.1 Bacillus sp. P4_D3 | reverse complement strand
CAACACAAAATGTAGTACATAGTTTACTTTCAGTCTAATTACTACACAGACTTTTATACATATGACGTTATTGTTTTAGGCATATATAGGGGGAGAGAAAATGAGAAAGTTATTAACAGTAATTGGACTTACGTTTTTAATGCTAGCGGGATGTAGTAATGGGGATTTTGAAAAAGCGATGGATGAGGGGAAGACGGCGTTAACGAATAAAGAATATAAAAATGCTTTATCATCATTTGAAAGAGCACTAGATGAGAAAAAAGATGATTCAGATGCAAAAGTGTTTGTAGAGCAAACGAAAGCAATGATTGAAGCAGTGAAGCTAAAAGAAGAAGCAAAATTAGAAGAATCGATCAAGTCACTTGAAAAAGTAGAGAGCGTGAAGAATGGAAGTAATGCGCTTATAAAACAAGCAAAGGAAGAACGAACAGCATTAGTAGCGATCTTAGAACAAAAAAAGAAGTATGAAGAGCAGCTGGTGAAAAGTGAAGAGTTAATAAGTAAGAAAAATTATGCAGAAGCGAAAGAGATGTTAAATAAGGTAGTTTCAGAAACAAAAGATAACAAGAACCTTGAAGAATATAATAAAAAAGCTTTAGGATTAATCACTAAAATTGGTGAAGAAGAAAAAAATGCAAAGAATGTAACGGCAGCAGCGAAGGCACAAAAAAATGATGCAGTAACGAGTCAAAAGGTAGCGACAGAGAAGAACCAAAAGGTAGAGGCAGAAAAGAATCAGAAGGTAGCGACAGAAAAGAACCAAAAAGCAGAGACAGAAAAGAATCAAAAGGTAGCGACAGAAAAGAACCAAAAAGTAGAGACAGAGAAGAATCAAAAGGTAGAGACGGAAAAGAATCAAAAGGTAGAGACAGAGAAGAAGCAAGATGAATTTACTTTTGAGAAAGCTAAAGGATATATTAAAAAAGAATATAATGAAGAATATCAATACACTTTAGAGGATACACAAGTCGAAAATGGAAAGAAATATTATAAAATTAGAGTGCGTACGACATATAAAATAGAAGGCGCAGCTGGATCAGGATTTACTGGAGTATTCAAGGTATTTGAAGATGGTACAGTTATTGAAATGCACTAAATCGATGAAGAGGATACGATGAATCTTTATATTTCTAGTAAAGATTCATGTATATTTTAGAAGTGAAAACGGCCATTTAAGTATGTACGGTGAACCGTATCATAAATAACGGTAAACTTTTGTGAAAAATATTTTGGTAGTTATAATGATTTATGAAAACAGTAGATAATAAAAGAAGCTTAATGATTAATCTGTACCCTTTGTAAGGGGCATTTTGAAAAAAGTTATGCAACAACATGAAGATGATTTCTGTATTCAACAGAGGTCATCTTCTTTAATTCTTATAGAACTAACCATGCAGGTTAGCTCTATAAAAAAATTTCAATTTATTACAAAGTGTAGAAAAGCATAATTTTTCAAAGGCAAAGCAAGAATGGGTATATTATGGAATGGTAGACAATAAGTTTTGTGGAGCAAACTGTCATCTATGTTGCCATGAAAGAATCCGTTATGAGTTTACAATTATCAATCGACTAAACAAGCAAGCAATGGTAGTAGGTTCTGAATGTATCAAGAAGTTTACAGAAGGATTTACAGAAACTTTCTATGATACAAAAGGAAACGTAGTTACAGAGAAACGTCTAACAGAAGATAAGAATGATTATTTAAAACGATTCTTAAGCCGTGAATTAGATGAGAAAATTGTACCAAAGAATAATAACTTCTATAATAGTATTGTAAAACAAATAAAGGAAGATGGTAAACTATCTCCTTTACAGATTAGTTATTTAAAAAGTTTCTACAATACATTAAATGAAACAGGTCAGCAAGCCTTTAAAATGGTAGTCAAAGTAAACTTGAAAACAAATAAACAAAAACAGCAAATGAAAGAGTTTAAATGGCATGAACTACAATTTGTAGGGCAGTTTATGAGTTCACAACAAAGAGAACGCTATAATATCATATTAAAATAAGAGAGGGGTAGAACATGCCATTCCATATAGGTAGTGCAAGAGCAGGTTTCACTAAGGTAAGTGGTACAGGAGAAGACTTAGGGGTAGGTGCATTCTATAAGTATTTAGGATACAGAGAAAACGGTAAAGATGTAATGGAACGACACGAAGCTTATGTTGAGGATATTCATGTAGAAACTGTAACGAAATACGGTAAAGTATACTGGAATACGATTGATAGTGAACTAGAATATGCAAAAAAAAAAAGATTAGTGAACTAGGATATACAGAAAAGGAAACTCTTAGAGATGTATTACTTAGGGCAGATAGATGTTTGAGAGACTATGGTTACGCTATAAAATAGTAGATTTTAGGAGAAATAAATCTATTTAAAAGGGGTATCAAGGATGGGGAAATTCAAGAAAGACCAAAAAGTAGTTGCACTTACATTTGAGGGGTTAACGCCATGTACCATTGTAAGAGTTGGTTGGATTTTTATTACGGTACAGGTAGAGGAAACAAAACATCTGTATTCGATTACAAAAGGTAAGATAGTTCCTTTAGAAGAAGACAAACACTACTTATTAGAAGAGTGTATAAATGAAGAAGGTAACTTTGAAATAGGCGATGTGTTTGGTATTATTGATTCATCAAACTTAGAAAGTGTAAAGAAAGAATTTGCTAACAACGGTGAATTCGAGAAGAAAGATGGGCAATATTATACAAGACTTAAAACAGGTAGTGAGTTACTGAAACAATACTTCAACTAATATCTCACAAAGGGGTATCCAATATGATTGAGATGAAACAGGTAAAAGTAGGGAGAGACCAAAAGGAGTCTCTTTTTGTTTTAAATGGTGAAGGTGAAATTATATTAAGTACAGAGAAAAAGTCCATCTTAAACAGGTGGTGTAATCTATTAGGTATAGAGATACCGACTAATGTAAAAATAACAGAAGTAGACAATGTACATATAACTACATATCAAGTAGAGAAGACTGTCATGTGTAAGGAATTTATAGATAAGAAAGAAGTACCTTTAGGGGTATCTCCTTGTCTAACCTTTGTACCTATGAAAGACTGTGATGAATACATGGAAGTAATTGCTTACGTACATATTGACGAGAAAGTCACAACAATCTATATACCGCATGAAACTTCAAATGCATTTGTAGAGTTGTATACAGGAGAAGTAGACACTAGTGTAAAGTTACCATTTTTAAATTATAATTTCTAATTTCTAATAGGAGCGTGTGAAATTATGGCAAATAATATTGAAGCATATTGTGAAAATTGTGGAGACGAAACGCTACATTTTGCTGATGTAGATGGTTGGTATTGTGATGAATATGACTCAGAAAATAGAAGCATTTCTGCTAATCCATATGGTGGGCAAGATTACTAAATTAATGATGGCAAAAAGACCAGAACGTCTATTATTAGATGTTCTGGTCTTTTAATTGTTACTAAAAGCAACATGAGCATAGATATCCATCATTGTCTTCACATTGAGTGGCCTAAACGATTTTGTACTTCTTTTATCTTCGCTTCAAGCTTCAAATAATATGTTGATTTTCGGGTCCCTAGTAAAGTGAAAAATGATAGAATGAGAAAAATATTCATTAGCTTATTCCAGAATAGGGTGCGATTGTGGAACAACACAGGTAGAAAGTGAAGTAGTACGATGTAACGGAGATATGACATAGAAAAATTATTCTACAAAATGTAAGGTTATTTTTCTGGATCTACTATTAATCTGTAACTTTAGATAGTTATAAATCGCAAGTGTACTAGGCAGTGGGATTTTAACAGCAACAAAACAGAGATAATGAAAGTAAACAGGTATCCTTCTTATTGGAGGATACCTTTTTAGCATAAAAAAAAGCATCTAGCAAAAGTACTAGATGCAAACAAAAACACAAGGGAAGATAAATGTCTTCCCTTTTCCCGTAAGTAATTATATCAAAAAAATTATAAAAAACTAGCTTTATTTTTTATATAATTGATGTGTGAGGCTATGATATTGTAGGATTACACTATTTTTATAGTGTTTTTTATTAAAAGGAGTGAATTATAGTGCTCAAAGTAAAGTTTTATGATTGGAAAAAACAACGTCCTAAAAAACATTATTTGCGTGTGCATGAAATTAGGATTTTCGAGTTAATTTTTTCAAAGGCAATTAGCGATTTTGAGATGGGATTAGGAGAGATTGAGCAAGTTACTGTTTACTGTTTAGCTAATGAAAACACTGATATTTCATATAACGTGAATAGATCTTTAGGGGAAATTCGTGTAGATGTTCCTTATGATTTTATGGGATTTTTAACACTTGATTCAGTTGAAGAGAAATACAACGAGTTTTGTAAACTAGTACGTCAATATGTTATCCCCGGACTTGAAGTAAACTCTACTCTCTCACCATCTATTGTTAGAGAGTATGTCGAAAAGTCTTTAGGAGAAATTGTGAAACAAAACTATGAAGGGATATTTTTAGTAGGGAAGACACCTAAAAAAAGCCCAAGCCGTAAGAAGATAGCGATATTAAAAGGGATTCATCGCGTCAAAGGTTTCCAGCTACGATGCGAGGTGTATGATGAAAAGGGTTTAAAGATTCGCGATCAGTTATTGGTGGAAGAGGTAGGTAACGAAATGGTGTATTCAAGATTTTTAGGCACATTAAAATGGGAAAATGAAAATTTAATTGTGGTCAAATCAAAATCCAGTAGTTGGAAAGAAGAAATTTATATTTAATAATAAAGTTATTATAGAAGAAATGATTTGTAGAAAGAAGAGAGGCTATTGGTTCTTCTTTATTTATGTGTATTCAATTAATGAAGGGAATTTTAAAGAAATGCTCGATATGATGTGATAACTATAATTTTACAAAATTGTATATAAAGCCTTATTTTCTGCTAATATATAATTAATAAATTCATATAATTGGAGTGATGA
>NZ_JBFUIN010000234.1:0-4953 GCF_056401855.1 Bacillus sp. P4_D3 | reverse complement strand
ATTGTTAGAGAGATTTGCTTATCAATGTACAAAGAGAGCGAGAGATTTTCAGTTCTTATATTCACAAGGTGTATGGCGTGGTGGAGAAACGTTGCAACCTGAAGATGCTGTGGCACCGATTTTAAAACAAGGGACGTTAAGTCTTGGTTTTATCGGTCTTGCAGAATGTTTAGTAGCGTTAACTGGAAAGCACCATGGAGAAAATGAAGAATCATGGAAGCTTGGATATGAAATTATTTCCTTTATGAGGAAGAGAATGGATAAGGTGACGGAAGAACATCAACTCAATTTCTCTGTAATTGCAACGCCAGCAGAAGGGTTATCAGGAAAGTTTGTGAAGAAAGATAGAGAAGAATTTGGTGTAATTAGCGGTGTGACAAATCATAATTATTATACAAATTCGTTCCATGTACCGGTGTATTACAATATTCAAGCTATAGATAAAATTCGATTAGAAGGACCGTTTCACGCTCTTTGTAATGGCGGACATATTACGTACATTGAACTAGATGGTGCAGCTGTGCATAATCAAAAGGCGTTAAAGCAAATTGTACAAGCGATGGCGCAGTACGGAGTAGGATACGGCTCAATTAACCATCCTGTCGATCGTTGTAAGTGTTGTAGTTATCATGGCATTATCGGGAATGAATGTCCGAGCTGCGGAAATGAAGATGAGAATGAAATAGAAAGAATTCGCCKCATAACAGGATATCTTGTAGGAGATATGTCAAAGTGGAATAGCGCGAAACGTAGTGAAGAGATGGATCGGGTGAAGCATAAATGAAAGTTATGAATATCATTCATGATAGTGTAGTAGATGGAGAAGGGTTGCGGACAGTCGTGTTTTTTGCGGGCTGTCCGCATCGTTGTATCGGTTGCCATAATCCGAAATCATGGAATGTTTGCAATGGAACTGAAATGACGGTAGAAGAAATTGTGAAAGAGATTGAAAAAAATTCATTAACCGATGTAACATTTTCAGGTGGAGATCCATTTTTTCAAGCTGCTGAAGTGAAAAAAGTAGCAAAAGTAGTGAAGGATTTGAAAAAAAATCTATGGATTTATACAGGTTACACGTTAGAAGAGATACAGAGTGCTCAAAATAATGATATGATAGAATTGTTACATTATGGGGATGTTTTGGTCGATGGAAGATTTGAACTTGATAAAAAAGATTTAACACTTCCATTTCGCGGAAGCTCCAATCAACGTATTATTCGATTGAATGAGTAAAAAGGCGGGATAGGTTATATGAATAAAACAGTATTACTTGTTGAAGATGAAAGAAGATTACGTGAAATTGTTAGTGATTATTTTCGTAATGAAGGCTTTGAAGTAATCGAAGCGGAAGATGGAAAAAAAGCGCTAGAATTATTTGCTGAACATACAATTGATTTAATTATGTTAGATATTATGTTACCAGAAATAGATGGTTGGTCTGTTTGTAGACGAATTAGAAAAGAGTCAGCGGTACCAATTATTATGCTGACAGCACGTTCTGATGAGGATGATACATTACTAGGCTTTGAACTAGGTGCAGATGAGTATGTAACAAAACCTTTTAGTCCGAAAGTGTTAGTAGCTCGTGCAAAGACGTTATTGAAACGTGCGGATGGAGCGATAGGAGTATCAGAAGAAAATACTATGTCATTAGCTGGAATAGAAGTGAATCGACTATCTAGAACAGTTTTAGTAGATGGAGAAGAAATTATATTGACACATAAGGAGTTTGAGCTTCTCGTTTATTTAATGGAGAACAAAGGAATTGTGTTGTCACGCCAACATTTATTAGATCAGTTATGGGGATATGATTACTACGGTGATGACCGAACGGTTGATACACATATTAAAAAACTGCGAAATAAGCTAGGAGATAAGGCGAAGCATATCGGCACTGTTATTCGAGTAGGTTACAAATTTGAAGAATAACCTTTAAGTTACTATGCATCCCGGCTTTGGGATATAGCAAATTTACACTCTCCTTTGTAGGTGAAATGTACAAAAAATACTTTTCTTGTCTACAATGATAGATAGGAGTATTTTTTTAATTGGATTTCACGATGAGTTCACAAGAAGGACACAAACTGTGACTATACTGAAAGTACGAATTCACCAGAGAGGGGAAATAAAACATGGGATATTACGACGGACCGAATTTAAATGAAGAGCATAGTGAAACGAGAGAAATGAAAAAATCAGGTAGTAAAAAAGGATATTTTTTCACAGGTTTAGTTGGAGCTGTAGTCGGGGCGGTTTCGATTAGTTTTGCAGCACCTTACATGCCKTGGATGCAAAATAATGCAGCAGTTTCGTCATTCAATTCTAATCAACAAGTAGAAGGTACTGTAGCTCCTGTTGTTAATAAAGTGAAGGGCGAAACTGATTTGCCAGGCATGATTGAAGGCGCAAAGGATGTTGTAGTTGRTGTAATTAATATGCAGAAGACTATTGATCCGTTTGCGATGCAACCGGCAGAACAAGAGCAAACAGCTGGTACAGGATCAGGTGTTATTTATAAAAAATCAGGAAATAAAGCATATATTGTAACAAATAACCACGTAGTAGACGGTGCAAATAAACTTGCTGTTAAACTGAGCGACGGAAAGCAAGTTGATGCAAAATTAGTTGGTAAGGACCCTTGGTTAGACTTAGCAGTTGTAGAGATTGATGGATCTACTGTTAATAAAGTTGCAACGTTAGGTGATTCCAGTAAACTTCGTGCTGGTGAAAAAGCAATTGCAATTGGTAACCCACTTGGATTTGACGGCAGTGTAACGGAAGGTATTATCAGTAGTAAAGAACGTGAAATTCCAGTAGATATTGATGGAGACAAACGTCCAGACTGGCAAGCACAAGTTATTCAAACAGATGCAGCGATTAACCCTGGTAATAGTGGCGGTGCATTATTTAACCAAAACGGTGAATTAATTGGAATTAACTCAAGTAAAATTGCACAGCAAGAAGTTGAGGGGATTGGTTTTGCAATTCCAGTTAATGTTGCAAAACCAGTTATTGAATCGCTTGAAAAAGACGGAGTAGTGAAACGACCAGCTCTTGGTGTAGGTGTTGTTTCATTAGAAGATGTGCAAGCTTATGCAGTAAATCAATTAAAAGTACCAAAAGAAGTAACAAATGGTGTTGTGTTAGCTAAAATTTATCCTGTGTCACCGGCAGAAAAAGCTGGCTTAGAGCAATATGATCTTGTAGTAGCATTAGATGATCAAAAAGTAGAAAATTCACTTCAGTTCCGTAAATACTTATATGAAAAGAAAAAAGTAGGCGAGAAAGTGGAAGTTACATTCTATCGCAACGGTCAAAAAATGACGAAAACAGCTACATTAGCAGATAATTCAGCTACAAAGAATCAGTAAATATAAACTTTAATCAGTGGAGAGTTCTCTTTCTTCTGCTTATTAGCGTACATCAATCGGAATAAAAGAAAGTCTCTTTCATGTTGAAAGAGACTTTCTTTATCGGATATAATAAAGGTATAGGAGGGATTAATTATGACAATTGAAAACCCAACTCGTACGGAAATTGGTGAAGTATTGAAGAAAAGTAAAACGATTGCAGTTGTTGGATTATCAGATAAGCCAGAACGCACATCATATATGGTTTCAAAAGCAATGCAAGATGCTGGGTATCGCATTATTCCAGTAAATCCAACAGTAGATGAAGTACTCGGAGAAAAGGCGGTTTCTTCACTGACGGATATTAAAGAACATGTGGATATCGTAAATGTATTTCGTCGCTCAGAATTTTTAAAGGATGTTGCGAAAGAGTTTGTAGAGATTGATGCAGATGTTTTCTGGGCACAACTAGGAGTACAAGATGAAGATACATATAAACTTTTACAAGAAAAAGGCTATACAGTAATAATGGATCGTTGTATTAAAGTAGAGCATGTAATGACAAAATAGTATAGACTTTAAAGATAGAAAGATTGATTCAGCCCTCGCTTTTTACATAAGTAGGGCGGATGAACGAGGTGTTCATCATGAGATTTTTTAAAGGCTGTTTTTGGGGATTGTTACTTGTTATCCCGTTTTGGATATTGATCATTTGGATCATGATAAAGGTCTGGAATGTATAATGTTGGAATACATATCCATTTCTCGTTGACAAACGATTATTTTTCTGAAATAGTAGCCTAGAGGAATCCTTGTGAAAAAAACAAGGATTTTTCTATTGAAAATAGTATATAAAAGAGATAAGATAACTYGCCAAAACTATAGTCGAGGCGTTATTCTATAATAGAAACATATGTTCTTATTTGATTAGGAAAGGGGCAAGGAGTTTGGTTAAGCATCAGTTCCAATATAATGAAGATGCAATTCAAGTGTTAGAAGGACTTGAAGCCGTTCGAAAACGCCCGGGTATGTATATCGGGAGTACGGATAGCCGTGGATTGCATCATTTAGTATATGAAATAGTAGATAACTCCGTTGATGAAGCATTAGCGGGATTTGGCGACGAAATTTCTGTCGTAATACATAAAGATAATAGTATTAGCGTAATTGATAAAGGGCGAGGAATGCCTACGGGAATGCATAAGCTTGGAAAACCGACACCTGAAGTTATTTTAACTGTACTTCATGCTGGTGGTAAGTTTGGCCAAGGAGGCTATAAAACGAGTGGTGGTTTACACGGTGTTGGGGCATCAGTTGTAAACGCCTTGTCAGAATGGCTAGTAGTAACGATTAAGCGTGATGGTAGCATTTATGAACAACGCTTTGAAAATGGTGGTACTCCTGCAACGACGTTAGAGAAAATCGGGAAAACGAAAGAGTCTGGTACAACGATGCACTTCAAACCAGATACAACTATTTTCAGCACAACAAATTATAATTATGAAACATTATGTGAGAGATTACGTGAATCTGCATTCTTATTAAAAGGAATGAAAATCTCGATAAAAGATGAACGTAATGATTTAGAAGATGTGTTTCATTA
>NZ_JBFUIN010000233.1:0-4958 GCF_056401855.1 Bacillus sp. P4_D3 | reverse complement strand
GTATACATCCGCATATGCCACTTTCAGTTGTTCTCGAAGTTCTTTATTTTCGATTTCTATTTTTTTTATTTTTCGTTTCAATGTTTCTATAAGTGCACCTTTGTTAGCATCATTCATTTCTCTTTTTAATTGTTTTTTTGTAAGTGTTTGAGATTGTTGTAATCTTAATTTTTCAATCCTTTCACGAAGGTCTGAGGTATTATATAAAGTACCTTTGCTAACACCAGATTCACTTGCTACACTGTTAAAATTTATCGTTTCATTGGCTCGAATAAGTCTTTGAATAGCTTCATCTACTTTCGCATAAGTACTTGCCTTTCGTTGGGCATGAATACTTTTCATATGAGCTATACGGTCATATTTAACCATTCTTCATACCTCTCTTTCTCTTTATACGGTCTTGTCTACCAAAAATAATATTCCCTTGTTGAATATTGCTCAAAATCCCCTTATAAAGTTGTAAATTTATATTATGTTTTTCTGTAATCTCTTCTCGCCCACGTTGCTTTGATACATCCATAGCTTTTGCTGTTGTTTTAATTAGCAATTCATATTTTTGCACATCTAATTCTGAAAATCCGATAGCTAAGTCTTTACAAGGGCTTCCACCGTTACATGTGAGACAAGGAGGTGCTTCCATGTGAGGACAATTACCATTTAAACGAGCGTGACACGTCCCGTAGGGATTGTCCATTGCATTTAGTTTATGGTCTTGCCACAAAGCATTTAAAATATCATTAGGAATGTCTTCGTCAACTTTGATTTTCTTCACATCACCGTTCAAGTCAAAACTGAATATACCTTGATTCATGACAGCTTCAAAAGTCTTCCTCTTTGTGTCATCCAATAATTTTGCGTATCGCAATGTCATTTCAGGAGAAGCATGGGCTAACAATTCTTGTACGGTCAATATGTCTGCACCACCGTTTAACATTTTTATCGCATAGGTGTGACGAAATTGATGTGTTTTGAAGTGAAAAATATCCCCTTTCTCGTCTACAATGTTTTTCTCGTTTGACAAGATATTCAGTTGCTTTCTAACCCAATATTGGTCATAAGGTTTTCCTTTACGAGTACCATGATAACGTACAAAGATGAACGCTTCAGGGTTGTTATCTTGATTGCTGTTCTCTTTAGATTGTTGAATGAGAACAGCCAGGATGTTTGCTAATTCCTCATCTATAGGTATTCGATGCCCTTTTACATAGGTTTTTTCAATATCTGTGACAATGGAGTATTTACCATTTAAACACCCTAAACAATCAAAGGTTAATCCTAATACATCCGAAATGCGAAGCCCTGTTTTAAAAGCTACCCATACGATAGGTATGATTTCCTCATGTAAATCGTTGATGTGCGTGAATAGTTGCTCTAATACAAAGTCAGGGATATGGTCAATTTGGTCGATAGTTTTTTTTCTGAGCTTTGGCTTGTCCGCTGGAAAGAGTAATAACCGCGTAGGTGTTTCAGGAGAAATGTCGTATTCATATTGTTGAATATCTTCTAAAAATTTCCCTATTAATGTTAAATTCTTTGTTACATAGCTCTTAGGGTGTGCGTTTTTTTGTTTTACATTACTTTTGGAATACATGTGTAACCATTCTATGTATTGCTCCATATGAGATCGTTTGAGCCCCTTTAAATCATTCCATGTAGGCTCTAATGAGCATATAAAAGACACAAATTTGGATAGTTCATTCAAGTAGCTCCTTGCTGAAGCCCAAGAGAAATTGTTATTGCTTAGAAGACGTTGTTTAATATATTTCTTTATTTGTTTACGCATATTTCCTTCTTTAATTTTTGTGAAATCTATGTAATACATAGTCGTACATTTGTTATATGAAATCCCATATGTATCATGTAATATGCGTACATCCCATCGGTCTTTTACCCATTCCTCACGTGTATCTGTTAACGTAAAGAGTTTTGAATGGATGAGTCTTAAAAAGTTTGCTGTGCCTGTTTTATTTGTATATTCACCATAAGTTATAGTTCGAACAATTTTTTGAGTCTCGATTCCTTGCTCCCCTAACCAAAATAGCCACTCTCGTTCTACGTTGTCGATATTCAAATCAAGTAGAGAATAGAGAGTGGGATATTTTTGATTCATAAATAATGTTAATTTATTCAGCATAGACGCTTGCCCTTGAAATATACTATTCAAACTCCATTCATCCTCGAATAATTTGTAATACCATACATATTTCACTTCCAAATTAATAGTGGGACTTATGAATCGAAAATGAACATTTTTATTTTGGATTTTATGGTTTGCTGTCATTTTTTTAAACTGCTTTATCTGTTTTAAAAAGTTAATGTTCCATATACTATTTACTAAAAAATATGGATTTTTTACTTGTTTAACTGTAACTGAACCATCTTTGTGAACAGTTTTCTCTGGATAGGTGAATAATTCCTGCTGTAATTGTTCATGAAATCCTAATTTTTCTGTGTGTACTTTTTGAATCCGTTTCATCCTCTCAACCCCATATAATTCTTTTTCTTCATTTCAAATGCATGTTGTGCTTTTTCCCAATCCTCACGGATATCTTCTTCCGAAGGATGAATATATAGATTCATAGTTGTTTGTATTTGAGCATGCCCTAATCGTTCTTGTACTTGCTTGATATCTTTCGTTTCCTGATAGTACATTGTTGCGTGGGTATGGCGAAATAAGTGAGGATGAACATCTATTCCAGATTTTTTTCTCAAACGTTTAAAAAGAGATTCTACGTCCCAATATCTCATTGGTTGTCCTACATTTTTCCCTCGCAATTTTACAAATACAAAGTTTGTATCGAAATCTAATTCATCAACAACTTCATACAGATAATCATCGTACAAATCCATTAAATTTTGTGAAACAAAAATTTCTCGTTCACCTGTTTTTAATTTTGCTCCGTTTTCTAATTCTCCTCGGTTCGTCAAACGAATCCGATGTCCATTTTGATGGTCAAAGATAAAGTCTTCCATGAAGAGGGATAGAACCTCTCCAATACGTAATCCTGTCTCAAATAATAATTGGATTAGAAATGCGTCTCGTATATTGGTTGTTGCCTCAATTACTTGTTGTACTTGTTTTTTAGTGAGTGTTTGTACCTTTTTACGGGGTTCTTTCACTTTTAATACATTTCTCACAGAAGACTTGTTCTTATTAACATGATGCAGAAAACTCTTGTATCGTGTGCGTCCTCCTGTGAAGATCTGTCTCATTAATTTTTCACTCATGTCATTTGGTAACTCTTCATTACGATACAAGTAGTCATAGAAGTTTGTGACAGTGGTGACCGTCAGGTTCACTGTCTTCTCTGTGTTCTTTGCCTGTACAGGTCTAAAAGAAGTAATCTTTGTACTTTCATAAGGATTTCGTAACCAACCCACAAATTTTGCTAAATCCTCTAAACGTATACTCTTGTAATCTTTATTTGTTTCTTTCAAGTATGTAAAATACTTTTTTAAAGCATAACAATACGTCTTTTGTGTATTTCTACTTTTACCAGTTACATCTAAATACTTCAAATACCTTATCACAGGAAGAATAGGAAATCCCTTGCAATCTAATAACATATACCTTTTTCTGTTATCGTCTAATATCACTTCTTGAACCTTCAAGTTCTTCACCACCTAAAGCTTTGTTTATTACGCTCGGTCAAAAACCGCGCTACGCCTCCCGCTATGGGCTATGCCCTCCGCTGTTTAAAAATCTATTATTGAGTTAATATTCTGTATATAGAAGACGTATCCTTTTATATCTGTATAAAATTTTATTATATAAAAAGAAAGTGGATACCATGCTCTATACTGAACATAGTATCCACTAATAATTATAGTACGTTTAAGAATAACTTCTCGGTTTTATTTATTAGATTTAATGTTCCCGGGTACTCGTCGGTACTGATATGGTTCTTTTGATTCAAAGCCAAGTTCATTGGCTGCTATTCTTGGGAAGTATGGATTACGAAGTAACTCGCGTCCGATAAAAATTAAATCTGCTTCGTCATTATTTAAAATTTGCTCTGCTTGTGATCCGGTTGTAATTAATCCTACCGCACCAATTGCGATGTTAATATGCTACTTAATTGAATTTTCTTACATTTTATCATTCTCTTTTTTGTTTCTCTAATAAAACGCTTATACGAAAAATTTCGTCTATTCGTGTTACAATAAATGATATGTAATGAATTGGAGGATGACATATGTACCAGGCTTATTATGATAGTGAATTAGGTTTGTTAGAAATTACAGCGAACGAAGAAGGAATTACGTCTGTTATATTTGTTGATGAAAGACAAGAAGAAAATACAAATGGAATGATAGATCAATGTATAAATGAGCTGGATGAATATTTTAAAGGAGAAAGAAAAGAGTTTACAGTTCCATTGTCTGCTGAAGGAACACTATTCCAAAAGAATGTATGGGATGCACTTTACACTGTACCATATGGCGTAAGTGCTTCATATTTAGATATTGCGGAGAAGGTTGGTAATACGAAAGCTGTACGGGCGATAGGAGGGGCAAATAGCCGGAATCCAATTTCAATTATCGTTCCATGTCACCGTGTAATAGGAAAGAGTGGAAAACTTGTTGGGTATGCGGGTGGTTTATGGAGGAAAGAGTGGTTATTGAAGCATGAAGGCATTTTAAAATGAAGTATGGATGGAAAGAGGGATTGTTTTGAAATGTATAAATTGTGGGCGACCTTGTATTAATGATCAGCTGAATTGTGCAAATTGTCAACGAAACTTGCATAATGAACAAGGGGAAGAAAGCTCGCTAATAGACAAAGAATTAGAAGTATATGTAGGGAGGCAATATCCATATTACAAAAGAAAATGGGAGCTTGAGAATAAGCGAATTGCTAGGTGGAGCTGGAATGGTTTGGCTGCTATTTTCAATGTAGGTTGGCTTGGATATCGTAAGTATTATTTACCTGCTGCTTTATTTATAATGTTATTAGT
>NZ_JBFUIN010000232.1:0-5022 GCF_056401855.1 Bacillus sp. P4_D3 | reverse complement strand
GTATACTCTCTAGCAAATACACCTGATAATAAACCAATAATTAAGTAAATGAGTGCTGCATTATATAATTTCTTCATTATATTCCTCCTGCTGTAGAACGACAATTAATATCGTCACTTTCCATATTCACTGCAATCATTTTACGCAAAGTTTATGAACGGAATATGAACAGAGTATTACATTGTTAGTTTGGTTTTTTATTTCTTGAAAATAAAAAGGCCATTCCACAACTATTAATTGTGGAATGGCCTTCTAACTTATTTTAAATCTTCAATTGAGAAGGCACCAGGCAATAACTGCTCTACAGTCACTTCTTTTTCATCGCCTTTTACATTCGTTAGTAAAACTGGCATTTTCGGATTACAAAATTCAGCAATAACTTGTCTACATGCACCACATGGTGAAATCGGTCCGTCCGTTTCGCCTGTAATGACTAAGTAACTAAAGTCACGCTCACCTTCTGATACTGCTTTAAAGATTGCCGTTCTTTCTGCACAGTTACATAAACCGTAAGAAGCATTTTCTATATTACAACCAGTATAAATTTTACCTTCTTTCGTAACTAACGCTGCACCAACAGGAAATTTTGAATACGGAATATACGCTTTTGATAACATCTTATTTGCTTCTTCAATATATTTTTTCTTATCCATATTATTTCCTCCTCAAAGTAAATGTAATTATGATTAGTCAGTAATAACTGTATGAACCAATTTAGGAGCCACTGCTGTTTCAGAGATAGAAATATTTTCATAAATTTTTGCTTTTACATCTTCTACATTTTCACGATTTGCGTAAATCGTTACGAATGGCTCATCTTCTTTTACTGCGTCGCCAACTTTTTTACGTAACATTAAACCTACAGCTAAATCAATTTCATCTTCCTTCGTTGCACGACCTGCACCAAGTAACATAGCTGCGATACCGATTTCATCTGCAAMAATGTTTGAAATAACACCTGAAGTTTTTGCAGGTACATCAATTACATACTTCGCTTGTGGCATTTTTTCTGGATTGTCTACAATCGAGCTGTCTCCGCCTTGATTGCTTAAGAACTCTTTAAATTTCTCAGTTGCTTTTCCGTTTTTCATAACTTCAATTAGCATTTCACGAGCTTCTTCTAATGTATTTGCTTTTTTCGCAAGTACAACCATTTGGCTACCTAATACAAGTACTAATTCTGTTAAATCTTCTGGACCTTCACCTTTTAAAGTATCAATTGCTTCCTTCACTTCTAGAGCGTTACCAATCGCAAAACCAAGAGGCTGTGACATATCTGAAATTACTGCCATCGTTTGACGTCCAACATTATTTCCGATACGTACCATTGCATGAGCTAATTCTTTTGCATCTTCTTCTGTTTTCATAAATGCACCAGCACCTGTTTTCACATCAAGTACGATCGCATCAGCACCAGCTGCAATTTTTTTACTCATAATTGAACTTGCGATTAGAGGAATCGAGTTTACTGTTCCTGTTACATCACGAAGTGCATAGATTTTTTTATCAGCAGGTGTTAAGTTTCCTGTTTGTCCGATAACAGCCACTTTATCACGGTTTACAATATCAATGAATTGCTCTTTCGTAATTTCAACGTGGAATCCTTCCACTGCTTCTAATTTATCAATTGTCCCGCCCGTATGTCCTAAACCACGACCAGACATTTTTGCTACTGGTACATCTAAAGCAGCAACTAATGGTCCTAATACTAATGTTGTTGTATCACCAACACCGCCAGTTGAATGCTTATCTACTTTAATACCTTCAATTGCTGATAAGTCGATTGTTTCTCCAGATTCAACCATTGCCATTGTTAAGTCTGCGCGTTCACGATCCGTCATATCTTGGAAGAAGATTGCCATTGCAAGTGCACTCGCTTGATAATCAGGAATACTTCCATCTGTATATCCATTAATAAAGAAATTAATTTCTTCAGTCGTTAATTCTTTTCCATCACGTTTTTTCGCAATAATATCTACCATTCTCATTGTAATCACCATTCCTTTTTATATTATATGAATCTGTTAAAATAATAAGCCAACGATTGTTGCTGATAAGAAACTTACTAACGTTGCACCGAAAAGTAATTTCAAACCAAATCTTGCGACTACATTCCCTTGTTTTTCATTTAAGCTCTTAACTGCCCCAGCAATAATTCCAATTGAAGAGAAGTTTGCAAATGAAACTAAGAATACAGATATAATCGCTGTCGTTCTATCTGAGAAATTAAAGTTTCCTTGTGCTAAATCTGTCATCGCAACAAATTCATTTGATACAAGTTTTGTCGCCATAATATTCCCTGCGTTAACTGCTTCATGCCATGGAACACCCATAATAAATGCAAATGGTGCAAATACATAACCAAGAATTTCTTGGAATGAGATACCGATTACACCTTTAAATACTGCATTAATGAATGCGATAAGGGCAACGAAACCAATTAACATAGCTGCTACTGTAATCGCAACTTTAAATCCATCTATAATGTATTCCCCTAATACTTCAAAGAATGTCTTTTTCTCTTCTTCTTGTACTTCTAACATATCTTCTTCTTCAGTAACTTCATACGGGTTAATGATAGAAGCAATAATGAAGCCACCGAATAAGTTAAGCACTAAAGCGGTTACAACATATTGCGGTTTTAATAACACCATATATGATCCAACGATAGACATAGATACTGTAGACATTGCAGATGCACATAATGTATACATTCTTTTCTCTGGCAATAATCCTAGTTGTTTCTTAACTGAAATAAACACTTCAGATTGTCCTAAAATCGCAGAAGCTACCGCGTTATATGATTCGAGTTTCCCCATCCCATTTACTTTACTTAATACTAGACCGATAGATTTCACAATAATAGGTAATACTTTAATGTGTTGCAAAATACCTATTAAAGCTGATATAAATACGATTGGCATTAATACACTTAAAAAGAATGAAAACTCTTTTTGATTTACTAATCCACCAAATACGAAATTCACACCATCAGCGGCATATTTTAATAATTCTCCAAAACCATCTGCTATTCCGYTAATTAATATATTCCCTACGCTTGTATTTAATAATAAAAACCCCAAAATGAATTGTAATATAACCATCGTTATGATTGGGCGATATTTGACTTTCTTTCTATCATTACTAGCAAGCCAAGCGATACCTAAAATCAATACGAGGCCTAAAACACCGATTAAGTATTTCATAAGCCGTCTCCTCCCATTCGTATCCGCTTACATTCTTTTCAATTGTTAAAGCAATAGATACACTTTACTTTAAACGTGTATCTATTGCTTTTCACACTTTATTAATTAGTAATTATCTGTAGCACCTTTTGCATCATTTAATACGATTGCAACACTAGCACTTGCTCCAACGCGAGAAGCTCCAGCCTCTACCATTTTGTCTGCATCTTCACGTGTACGAACGCCGCCAGATGCTTTCACGCCAACGTTTGGTCCAACTGTTTTACGCATTAATGCGATATCTTCTGCAGTTGCTCCGCCAGTTGAGAATCCAGTTGAAGTTTTTACGAAATCAGCGCCAGCTTTTACTGATAATTCACAAGCACGAACTTTTTCTTCATCTGTTAGAAGGCAAGTTTCAATGATTACTTTTACAAGAGCTTTTCCTTTTGCTGCTTGTACTACTTCATAAATGTCTTTTTCAACGAACTCATTGTCGCCATCTTTTAAAGCACCTACGTTGATTACCATATCAACTTCAGTTGCACCTTTTACGATAGCATCTTTTGTTTCGAATGCTTTTGTTTCAGTAGTGCTTGCTCCTAATGGGAAACCGATTACAGTACAAACGTCTACATCATGTCCAGCTAATTCTTCAGCAGCTAGCTTTACCCATGTAGGATTAATACAAACTGAAGCAAATTTGTATTGCTTTGCCTCTTCGATTACTTTCATAACATCTTCTTTTGTAGAATTTGGTTTTAAAATTGTATGGTCAATTAACTTTGCAATGTTCATTATCTTCACTCCTCATATCTTTTAACAACTTCATTCTAACTCTTAGTTGAACAAATGTAAATACACTTTTGAACTTTTGTTCATTCTTTTTTAGAAGGGAATTTCTAGTAATACATTGAAAGTAGTATAAGCTTGTAAATAAAGGATGTGAACCACTTGTTTAAGTCAAAATTCTTTATATTCACATTGCTAGTATGCACCTCACTATCCATATTTATTTTTTATAAAAGGGATGTTATTTTCCAAGAAGGAAACCCAGTTCCATTTGCTTTAGCTATGTCTAAGATGGTTATTCAAGATAAAGAAATGGTGGAAGTAGAACCGATAGATAATCAATACCCCTACTTAGTAAAGCGCGGAAAAATGGAACCTTTTATCGATATGATGGAGCAAGATGGCTGGAGTTTTGTAGATAGAGATATTATGGCTAACTCACTAATTTTTGAAAAAGGAGATCAATCAAAGAGCGTTCCTTACAAATACTTTACAAGGTACTACACATTGATTTATTCATACTAAAAATAAAAGGCTTTCTCAAAATTAATATTTTGAGAAAGCCTTTTATTTCTAACCTTTTTGATAATGTAACAATTCTTTCGCTGTATGCTGATCTATAATTAGTACATTTGCATACCCGCCACGTAACGCACCGTCAATTGCTTTTATTTTTCTATTACCACCTGCAACTAAAATAGAACGTTTCTTTAATTTAAGTTCCTCTAACTCAATTCCAATTGTACGCTTATTAATTTCTTCGCTACTAATATTTCCGTCTCCATCAAAGAAACGTGAACAAATGTCACCGACAGCTTGTTCTTTCAAAATGTTCGTTTCATCCTTATCTAAATATCCTAATCGGAATAATAACGCTTCATCACGCACTGTTCCAACAGTGAAAATTGCAATATTTGCTTGTTTCCCCATTTCAATAATGTGATGAATATGTCTATCTTGCTCCACTAATTCTTTTGTCACCGCATTATCAAATATAACTGGAAGAGGTAGATTTCTTGGCGTCGTTTGAAAAGCATCTGCAAAT
>NZ_JBFUIN010000231.1:0-5050 GCF_056401855.1 Bacillus sp. P4_D3 | reverse complement strand
GTATTGAAACTGGTGAAATACGCCCGTTTCAAATTGTTTTGACTCCATATATTATGGGTACCCTTTCACTCGTCACAGTTAGTTTTGTTATAACCGCAATTTACTATCTTCCCTATTTCCTATAAAGTGAAACTATAATCAGCGGGGGAGTTGTTCATCCCCCACTGATTATTAGCCCGCAAATAACGGGATAAAAAAAAGCACTCGTGATAATCACGAGTGCTTTTCTACTATGCACGAGAAACGTATTTACCTTCACCAGTGTTGATGATAAGCATTTCGCCTTCGTTAATGAAGATTGGTACTTGTACAACAAGACCAGTTTCTAATTTAGCTGGTTTTGTTACGTTAGAAGCTGTGTCACCTTTAATACCAGGCTCTGTTTCTGACACTGTTAATTCAACTGTGTTCGGAAGTTCAACACCAAGTACTTCATCTTGGTATGTCATAATAGATACTCCCATGTTTTCTTTTAAGAATTTTAATTCGCGCTCGATTTGGTTTTCGCCAAGTTCGATTTGCTCATAAGTTTCGTTATCCATAAATACGTGAGACTCACCGCTCGCGTATAAGTATTGCATACGACGGTTTTCGATGTGTGCTTTTTCTACTTTTTCACCTGCACGGAATGTTTTCTCTTGAACAGATCCTGTGCGAAGGTTACGTAGTTTAGAGCGAACGAATGCAGCACCTTTACCTGGCTTTACGTGTTGGAAATCCATTACTTGCCAAAGGGCATTGTCCACTGAAATTGTTAAACCTGTACGAAAATCGTTTACTGAAATCATGTAAAAAAATCCTCCTGTGTATTACAAAATAATAAGTTCTTTTGGTGATTTCGTTATTACTTCATTACCTTCACTTGTTACAATGATATCATCTTCAATACGTACCCCGCCAACACCTGGAATATAAATACCTGGTTCTACTGTTACAGCCATACCTGGTTCAAGTACTGTATCAGAACGGAACGCTAAACCTGGTGCTTCATGGATTTCAAGACCGATTCCATGACCAGTAGAGTGTCCGAAGTATTCACCATATCCTTTTTCCGTTATGTAATCACGCGTTAATGCATCAGCCTCACGACCCGTTAAACCAGCTTTAATACCGTTCACACCACGTAGTTGTGCTTCTAAAACGATATTATAAATTTCTTTTAATTTATCAGATGGTTCACCGACTGCAATCGTACGAGTAATATCAGAGCAATATCCTTTGTAATAAGCGCCGAAGTCTAATGTGACGAAATCTCCTTTTTCTATCACTTTTTCAGATGCCACGCCGTGCGGTAATGCCGAACGAAGACCTGAAGCAACGATAATATCAAACGAAGAAGATGTTGCTCCTTGTTTTCTCATGAAAAATTCAAGTTCATTTGACACTTCAATTTCAGATACTCCCGGGCGAATGAATGATAGAATATGCTCAAAGGCAGCATCTGCAATCTGTGCAGCTTCCTTTAATATCTTAATCTCTGAATCAGTCTTTATCAAGCGTAACTTTTCTACAAGCCCAGAAGTTGGGATGAATTCAGCTTCGATCGCTTCATTATGCGTTACGTAAGAGCTATATGTAAGAGTATCTTGCTCAAAGCCTAGCTTTTGAATTCCAAGTTCTTTAACTTGTTTCGCAACTTCATCAAGAATTAATCCTGCATGCTGCACTATTTCGTATCCAGCCGCTTGCTTACTAGCTTGCTCTACATAACGGAAATCTGTAATAAATAGAGCACGCTCTTTTGAAATTAGTACAACACCAGCTGTTCCTGTGAAATTCGCCATATATCTACGGCTATGTTCATTCGTTAATACGATACCGTCAATACCAGCCTCATCAAACGCACTTCTTAATCTCTCGATCTTTTCCATTACTTTATGCCTCCCTCAATTTCTCCATTAATGCAAATAGCGCTAGCTTATAGCCATAAAAACCAAATCCAACAATTTGTCCCGCACAAACAGCCGCTGTCACAGATTCATGACGAAACGACTCACGCCCGTGAATGTTAGAAATATGTACTTCAATAACTGGAATCGACACGCTTGCGATAGCATCCCGAATCGCGTAGCTATAATGCGTAAATGCTCCAGGATTTAAAATGATCCCTTCATATATATCTTCAGCCTCATGAATGATGTCAATAAGAGCACCTTCATGATTCGATTGGAAACATTCTAATTCCACTCCCATTTTTTCTGCTTCTTGTTTCATATCTGCTTCAAGCGTCGCTAACGTTCCTTTTCCGTATACATTTACTTCCCTAACGCCAAGGCGATTTAGGTTCGGACCGTTTACGAGGAGTAACTTTTTCATTTTCTTAAAACCCCTTAATATTAAAGAATGTCTATACGACATTTTAACATAGGAATCACTTATTTGAATAGTTTGTCTTCTCGGCCCCTTCTCCTCTATTCGTATTATTCGATTCGAATGCTACAGAATACGAAATAAAAACACCATATAATATAAAGATACATATTGTCGTTACAATTGTTTCTTTCGGTAAATGGAGTGCACTTTTAATAACAGGTGCCATTAGCCCCATCCCCAAAAATAATAATGCCCACCAAAACAAACCGTATAGTACGCCAGGTAATACTCCTTCAAACTTTTTAAAAAGAGCTTTATAGAGAAATGCCACTAAAATTGAAAGAAGTCCCATACAAACGATACCTAGTACATTTCCCCAAACCCCTTCTTTCCAATCTCCAAATGCAAACGGTAAAAGTAAATAGTTAGGGCCAACTTCTGTAAATGAGAATATATGAAGGAAATACCATATCCCTCCCCAAAATAAGCCACCAAATAAACCAATTTGTACAAAGTTTCTTATTGTTGATTGTTCTTGATTCACATTGACACCTCCGCTCAATAGTATGCCCGAAACTATTTTGAAGCATGTTTAAATCCTGCAAAATTTGTCTATAAAAAGAATAAGAAATGTCCGACTCTCGTAACATTTTCACTTGTCATCTACCTGTATTTGTCGATAAAATAAAGGAAACTCGGTGATTGTCTTATTTCAAGATGACAGAACCAAGTATGACAATTGCCTCTTTTTCTACATAAGAGAGAAACAAATACAGGTTGGTGTTAACATGGCAGAAGAGTCAAAACAAATATATGGCGGGCAGGCAGTCATAGAAGGAGTTATGTTTGGCGGTAGAGAATATACTGTTACAGCGGTTCGTCGTAAAGATAAATCGATTGAATTTTATCGTTTACCACGCGTTCGTAATAAAGCATTGTCTCTACTAAAGAAGATTCCATTTTTACGAGGTATTGCCGCTATTGTGGATGCAAGTGCGAATGGAGCGAAACATTTAAACTTTGCTTCAGAACGATTTGATGTCCACCCCGAAGATGATGAACAATTTGCAAATAAAAAAGAAGAACAATCAAAATTAACGATGGTATTAGGAGTTGCAGCAGTTGGCGTTTTATCGTTCATATTCGGTAAAGTAATTTTCACAGCAGTTCCTGCACTTTTAGCTGAATTAACGAGACCGATTTTCCCATCTCATACAGGGCAAATCATTGTCGAAAGTGTCATTAAGCTCATGCTATTATTGAGCTATATATACTTCATTTCTTTAACCCCACTTATTAAGCGGGTATTTCAGTACCACGGTGCGGAACATAAAGTAATCAATGCTTATGAGAATAATCTTCCACTGACTGTAGAAAATGTTCAAAAGCAAACTCGCCTCCATTATCGCTGTGGCAGTAGCTTTATTATATTTACGGTCATTATTGGAATGTTTGTCTATTTCCTCGTCCCTACAGATCCGCTTTGGGCAAGGGTAGTAAACCGAATTTTATTAATTCCAGTTGTTCTCGGTATTTCTTTTGAAGTATTACAATTTACCAATCGATTACGAGATGTCCCTGTTTTGCGAGTACTTGGATATCCAGGATTATGGCTGCAACTATTAACAACAAAAGAACCAACAGATGATCAAGCGGAAGTTGCAATCGCATCGTTTGAAGAATTATTACGTTTAGAAAACAAACAATAATTATTTAAAAATGGTGTTCAACTCCTTTCCTCATCGTTAATATACTAATTTTAATATATGTTTTTAGGAGGTGTCCCTTATGAACGGTCGTTCGTTTACATTCGCTATATTTGTGCTTATTATCGGATTAGCAATATTCGGCCTTGTTTCATCTGTTATTACAAATCCAATGCTAGTATTGAAAAACATTGGTATCATGTTGGCTGTCGTCGGTATCTTTTACTTACTCTACAAAATGTTTACAAACTCTAGTGGTTCTGCAAATTCGCAAAGCTCATATAAGCGTGCAGCGAAACAATCGAACCGCAAACACGGGAAACAAAATGTAGCACCCCTAAGCAATTCTTTCTTGAAACGAAATGCTTCTGATGACAAGGGGAAAAAGGGTAATTCTCCATCGTTGAAAAGAAAAAGAAAACAATCTCATTTAACTGTCATTGAAGGTAAAAAAAACAAAAAGAAAGACCGTGCTTCCTTTTAGGAAATACGGTCTTTTTTTACCCCGGTTGGTGCGGAGCTAATAATCAGTGGAAGATGCGAAAAACCCTACTGATTAAAGTTTCCCTTTATATGTTGAAGCACTTCTTTCAAACTTTTCTCTTTCATACTTTCGATACGAAGGTGATGGTTTTCAAATTGCAAATTTCTTGTCACATCATTAGGCACGACGACACACTTTAATCCTGCTGCCACCGCTGCTTTCAATCCATTTAATGAATCTTCAAATACAACAGCTTCTGATGGTTCAATTCCTAATTCTTCTATCGTAACTTTATAAAGAGCTGGATCTGGTTTTACCTTCTCTACATCTTCTCTCGTTTTAATCGCTTCAAAATAATCTCTAATTTGTAGCTCTTCTAAAAAACGAACGACCCACTCCCTAGATGAACTAGAGGCTAATGCGATTTTCAATCCAAGTTCTTTCGCTTCTTCTAAATATTCTTTTACCCCGTCACGCGCTTTTGGTATTTTCATTTTCTCTTTATGTAAAGTTGTTACTTTTCCCTTTAATGCATGCTCGTTAAATT
>NZ_JBFUIN010000230.1:0-5097 GCF_056401855.1 Bacillus sp. P4_D3 | reverse complement strand
TCTATTTATAACGTCCAACTCTAGATTTACTACTTCAATCCATTCTTTTAAATAGATAGTTAATTCTTCAATGTACTTAAATTTGTCTCCGAAGTAATTATTCAAAGTATCTTCTATACCAATATTTCCACTTTCCAGCCCCAAATCCGTACTTTGAAGCATTTGTTCAATCAATACATATTCATCAATATTAGCTAAATTACATTCTAAATCATTCCATAGATAAGTTTGTAACCCTTTTCCCCCAAAATAATATTTCTCTTCGAAATCCCTCAAGAAGTCTCCTCGATGTTCTTCTAAATAGCAACGAAAATTCCAATACCTCGTATGTAAACCATGTCCTAAATCAAATCCATTCCCAATAATAAATAAATCCACTTATAACACCATCCCAATTAAAAATCTGTAATAAGATTACAATAAAACGTATAAATTACGCTTAAAAAAACAACTTGAACGTTTACCAACGGTTTATAATCTACTCCGCGCCCTGTTCCTCGTCCTTCTTTTAACCACTAATCATTTTTAGATGTTCTAGTTCTTTTAGACATAAAAACAGCCCGTTAGACAATCATATCTAAAGGGGTAAAACGGTGCAACTTTTTTATAAACGGTACATTTTTTTTACAAACGGTACGACTTTATTTTAAATCCACATTCGTAAACTTTGTTGTTTTTTGAATGTAATTAAATAGAGAAAAATACAATGCAAATTCAGTTTCAAAAATCAGTACCAAAATATAAGGGTCCCAACATATTAGTCATATATAATATGTTGGGACCCTTATATTTTAAGTTTTTTTGGATTTAGGTCTTGATAAGTGAGTCTTCTCGGTTTTATTTATTTTATCTCTATAATATCGTTTGAACTATAAATATGAATACCAGATTCTTCACGCAGCGCTGTTATATACATTCCTTTCGCCACATCTTTAGCAGAAATTGGTTTATACTTTTTAAAAGCCCCTTTAAATATAAACGGAAGAATACGAGATAATTTCTCAGCCATTCTTTCCCCAAAACGATACTCTTGTCGATTTCCTACTAATAATGACGGCCTGAAAATATGTATGCCACCAATAACTAGCTTTTTCAGCTCCTCTTCCATTTTCCCCTTCACTTGCGAGTAAAAGAAAAGTGATTTAGGATTTGCTCCCATTGATGAAATAACAAGAAAATTTTGCACGCCTTGTTTTTCAGCTAAGCAGGCAGCTCGCAATGTATATTCATAATCTACTTTTTTAAAATTCGCCTTCGACTTCGCTTTTTTTATCGTTGTTCCTAAACAACTAAAAACATCATCTACTGCAAAAAATTCTTTATATTCCTCTAATACTGAAAAATCCACCTGTTTCTGCTGCAATTTCTCATGCTGTAATTGTAATGGTTCCCTTACAAAAATAGTAACCGAATCGTAGTAATCTGAGTCAAGTAATAGACGTGTTATTTCTTGTCCAACTAATCCACTTGCACCAAGTACTAACGCTGTTCGTTCATTCATATATATGCATACCTCTTTATTTACTTTTCTCTCCTATAGCTAATCGTCGCTAACAGGAGTTTCCGTTCCCCCATTTTACCATAAGTAAAGCACTATGCGTATGCATAGTGCTTTACTTACTCTTTTTTCTTTTCTTTTTCTTCCGCTGGCAATTTCGTAATTGTTGTAGCATCTCCTAAATTACTTATTAATCTCCTTAAAAAAATTAAAACAAAAGATAATGGCAATACTACGGCAAGTATTAATAAGATAGCCTCCATGAAGTAACCCAAGCACTCATCCCCTTTTTTCTGCTCCCTCCCAATATATGAAAGTAACATTGTCACATATGCACCAATCATAAAAATTAATACCGTTCTTTTTGACAAATTTATAACAAAAACAAATCGTAATGATTATTATTTATTGCAACTTTCATAAAGATGTATTATACTAGGTTCGCAAACTAAAACGTAATTATTCCGTTTTGTATTAAAACGATATTTTCTTCTTATATTTGGAGAAAATATAATTGTAAAAAAGAAAAGAGGAGAATTATATGCCTAAAAAATTAGCTCTATTTTCATTTATACTTATTTTTACACTCGTCTTTGCTGGATGTTCTAACAAAAAAGATGGTGCAGCGAAAAAAGATGGGAAACTTTCTGTTTATACAACCATTTTCCCACTCGCTGACTTTGCAAAAAAAATCGGTGGTGATTATGTAAATGTAGAAACAATTTACCCACCTGGTGCGGATTCTCATACATTTGAACCGAGTCAAAAGCAGACTGTACAAGTTGCGAAAGCCGATTTATTTGTTTATAACGGCGCAGAATTAGAACCATTTGCCGAAAAAATGGAAAAATCATTAAAAAAAGAAAACGTAAAAATTGTAAATGCATCTAAAGATATCGAACTTCGTGCTTCATCTGAAGAAGAGCAGCACGATCATGGAGACGGTCATAAAGAAGATGAACATCATCACGATAAAGACCCACACGTTTGGATAGATCCTACTCTTGCGATGAAACAAGCAGAAAAAATTAAAAATGCACTTGTAGAATTACAGCCTGAACATAAAAAAGAGTTCGAAAAAAACTTCGCAGCACTACAAACAAAATTTACTGATTTAGATGATCAATTTAAAGCAGTTGTTGCAAATGCAAAAACGAAAGAAATATTAGTTTCACATGCAGCTTATGGCTACTGGGAACAACGATACGGTTTAAAACAAATCCCAATCGCTGGAATTTCAGCATCTGATGAACCATCTCAAAAGCAGCTTGCTGATATTACAAAAACAGTAAAAGAACACGGTCTAAAATATATTTTATTTGAAACATTCTCTACTCCAAAAGTAGCATCAGTTATCCAAAAAGAAACAGGCACAAAAGTTTTACGTTTAAATCACCTTGCTACTATTTCTGAAGATGATGCAAAGAACAATAAAGATTACTTCACTTTAATGGAAGAAAACGTAAATACTTTAAAAGAAGCAACAAACTAATCAACTATATTTTCTAGGCAGCTGAATATGTCATTCAGCTGTCTTTTTATGTATTTACCCTTGACTTGACCGAAATAACAAGTAAAATTATCCATATTAGCTTTTAAGCTATACTAATTTAGAAGGTGAGTTGGAACTATGAATCTTCACATTTGTGAAGTAACAGCAAATAATTGGCGTTCAGTTGCTGCTTTAGACGTAGCAAAAGACCAGCAGCAATTTATTGAAAGCAATGCGTTTTCTTTAGCAGAATCATTATATGAAGAAAACGGAACGTCAGTAGGCTTATATGACAAAGAAACACTCGTTGGATACGCAATGTACGGTTGGTATTCCCAAAAGCATGAAAGCGTATGGTTAGATCGTTTTATGATTGATCAACATTTTCAAGGAAAAGGATATGCAAAACGTTTCCTTCGTTTATTAATCCAATATTTACAACAAAAATTTGAATGTAAAATAATTTATTTAAGTTTACATCCAGACAACAAACACGCAATGGGACTATATGAGTCATTTGGATTCCGCTTAAATGGGGATATTGACGATGAGGGCCCAGTTGTAGGTGTTGTAATGGAATTACTTATAGATGAAAATACAAGCCTGTGAAAACAGGCTTTTTATAATTCACTCATATATCTTTTGAAACTAAAAAAATAAGCCTGCAATTATGCAGGCTTACTTCACACACTCTTGAAAATGTTCTTGAAACCATTCTTTATTAATATCTTTTCCGATGAAAACTACTTCACTCACTCGCTCTTCGCCCTCTTGCCACTCTCTATCGTACGAAGCAGCAAACAGTGTATGTACACCTTGGAAAACGATACGTTCGTCTACTCCATCAATAGATAAAATTCCTTTGTAGCGATATAAATACTCCCCTAGTTCTTGAACGACAGCTGACATCCATTCATTCAATTTTTGTAAATCTAACGGACGTTCTTCACGTAGTACAAACGATTTTACACCTTCTAGATGGTTATGTTCTGTATGAGGGTAAATTTGTAACGTATCTTTCGTTTTAAACGTTTGAATTTGTAGTAATGATGGAATATCTACCTCACAGTTAGTCGCCTCGATTAACTTTGCAGTCGGGTTAATTCCTTGAAGTTCATGCAAGAGATTTTCTTTCTCATTTTCTTCAATTAAATCTAATTTATTAACTAACACAACATCAGCAAATGCAATTTGTTCTTTTGCTTCTAGTCCCTTTTCAAAATGTTTATGTATATGGTAGCTATCTACAACTGTTACAACACCGTTTATTTGGTACGCTGATTGAATAACTGGATCTAAAAAGAAAGTTTGAATAATCGGACCTGGGTTTGCAAGACCCGTTGTTTCAATTACTAAACCATCAAAGTCCATTTTCCCTTCTGCTTTTACGTCCAGTAATTGTTTTAAAGCAACGAGTAAATCTTCACGCACAGTACAGCATAGACAACCGTTTGTCATTTCCATAATTTCTTCTTYAACGTTCATAATTAATTGATTATCGATACCAATTTTCCCTATTTCATTTACAATCACCGCTAATTTCTTACCGTGATCCTCTGATAAAATTCGATTTAATAATGTCGTTTTCCCTGATCCAAGAAAACCCGTTAATATTGTTACTGGAATCATTTCTTACCTCTCCTTATAGCTCTATGTTTCTACATTATAGCATATAGAAAAAATCGTTTTTGTAGCAAAACATATTTATTGTATGTACAACCGGGTAACTATATAATAATATGTAGCAAGAAAGCCTTTTCAAAAATATTATCATTCATCAAGGGGGTACTTATAATGGAACGAGTTCAAATGGCCGAAACACTAGAATTTTCTCGTATTATTCAAGGGTTTTGGCGTTTAGCAGAATGGAATATGACGAAACAAGAATTACTTTCTTTTATTGAATCTTGTATGGATATGGGAGTTACTACTTTTGATCACGCTGACATTTATGGCGGATATACATGTGAAGGATTGTTTGGAGAAGCGTTACAACTCAAGCCTTCCTTACGCGAAAACATGCAAATTATCACAAAATGTGGAATCGCTCCCCCATCACCTAAATTTCCAGAGCGATATGTTGCTCACTACAATACGAGTGCTGAAC
>NZ_JBFUIN010000229.1:0-5138 GCF_056401855.1 Bacillus sp. P4_D3 | reverse complement strand
ACAACAGATTACAACGGTGTATACAAAGGGAAATATATCGATTTTGAAGCGAAAGAAACTAAAAATAAAACCAGTTTTCCACTTCAAAACTTCCACCTTCATCAAATTGAACATATGAAGCAAGTAGTCGCTCATAATGGAATTGCATTTGTTATTATTAAATTTACACTTTTTGATGAATTTTATTTATTAGATGCAAAACATATTATTTCATTTTGGAATCGTCAAAATACTGGTGGACGCAAATCGATTACAAAACAAGAAATAGAAGAGCATGGGTCTTTATTATCATGCGGTTATCACCCTCGAATTGATTATATCCGCGTACTAGACACGGTTTATTTTTCGTGATAGAGTCATCACTAAGGCTCTTTTTTCGACTTTTGGGGGAGAGAATGAAAGGTAGGAGAAAGTATAATGTCAGATAATTATCGTTCTCGTACAGAACGAAATCATGTGAAAAATCAAACGAAAGAAACTCATAAAGAAGAAAAGCCAAAGAAAAAAGGTTCCTTTTTCAAGAAATTCCTTATAGGTTGTCTACTTCTTGGTATCGTCGGCCTTGTAGCTGGCGTTTCGGCTTTCTTTGTTATGGTAAAGGACGCTCCGAAATTAGACAAATCAAAACTTGTCAATCCTTTATCAACAAAATTCCTTGATAAAAACGGGAATTTCTTCTATGAATACGGTGCTGAAAAACGAACCCACGTTACTTACGATCAAATTCCCAAAGTAATTGAAAGTGCATTCCTTGCGACTGAGGATGCTCGCTTCTATGAGCATGATGGAATTGATTTTAGACGTACTGGAATGGCAATTATGGAAAATGTCACTGGTGGCTTTGGCTCACAAGGTGGTAGTACGATTACACAGCAAGTAGTTAAAAACTATTTTCTAACGATGGACAAAACTGCAAAGAGAAAAGTGCAGGAATGGTACTTATCTTATAAGTTAGAGCAACAGTACTCAAAACATGAAATTTTAGAAATGTACTTAAATAAGATTAACTTAGGTAATCGCTCTTATGGTATTTCAACAGCTGCCAAAAAATATTACGGTAAAGATTTAAAAGACATACAACTACACGAAGCTGCAATGCTCGCTGGTTTACCCCAAGGTCCTAACATTTATGATCCAACAAAACCAGATAACGTTGATAGAGCAACGAAACGTCGTAATATCGTATTAACATTAATGAACCGACACGGGTATATAACGAAACAAGAAATGAATGATGCAATGCAAATCCCTGTAACACAAGGACTTCTTCCATCTTCAGAAGTAACTGAAATGAAATACCAAGCATTTTTAGATGCAGTTGTAAAAGAAGTTGAAAAAGAAATTCCTGATATAAATATCGGTTCGGACGGTTTAACGATCCAAACGACTCTTGATCTGGATGCTCAAGACTATGCTGATAAAATAATGGATGGGAATCTCATCAAGTATCCAAACGATCAATTCCAAGGATCATTCGTATTTATGGATACTCAGTCTGGAGAAGTTCGAGCAATCGGCGCTGGTCGTAAAGAAAGTAAATCTACTTTCAAAGGTCATAATATGGCAATCGATTTAAAACGCCAAGTAGGTTCAACTATGAAGCCAGTTTTCGACTATGGTCCAGCAATAGAAAACCTACAATGGTCTACGTATCATCAACTGAACGATTCAGAGTATACGTACTCTAATGGTAAAAAAATACGAAATGCAACAAATAGTTATAAAGGTGACGTTTCACTTCGTGAAGCATTGAAGAAATCGTTAAATATTCCAGCTTTAAAAACAGCCCAAGCAGTTGGTCTCGATAAGTCCAAAGAATTTGCTGAAGGTTTAGGAATGACATTTAAAGATGGAAAGGTATATGAATCTACTGCAATCGGTAGTAACGATAGTTCTCCATTAGAATTAGCAGGTGCCTATGCAACATTTGGTAATGACGGTGTTTATAATAAACCTCATTTCGTAAAAGAAGTTATCTTCCCGGATGGGAAAAAGAAAAACTTTAAACCGAAAGAAAAGCGTGCAATGCATGACTATACGGCCTATATGATTACTGATGTCCTTCGTGACGTAGTAAAACCTGGTTCTGGTGGTACAGGTCCAACAGCATACGTTCCAGGAATAGACGTGGCAGGTAAAACAGGAACACAAAACTTTGATGAATCTGTTATTAAAAAATATGGTATTCCAGCAGATGCAAACAGAGATAGTTGGTTCGCAGGATATACGCCTCAATATACAATGGCTGTATGGACTGGTTATGAAAAAGATAGTGCAGAAAATTATATTGGAGATCGTTCTACTAGAATTGCTCAGCAAATGTTCCAAGTAATGATGAGCAAATTCGCTACAGATAAATCTCGTTTCGAACGCCCTTCTTCTGTACAAGAATTAAATGAAGAATTGTACGTAAAAGGTGCGAAAAAAGATGCAGTTAAACAAATTAAAGTAGATCCACCTAGTGGCCTTAATGTCGCTTTCGATGGCGCTAGCACAGTGACACTGAACTGGTCTGGACCATCATCAAATGTTGATGCATACGCAGCAAGCTATAAAGCTACTGACGGTTCTAGTGGTAGCTTATCAGTAAGCGGTACGACAGCTACTCTTGGTGGTATTAAACCAGGTGTTACTTACAACTTCTCTGTAGTAGCGAAAAAGGGTACTGGAACAAGTCCTGCAGTTGGTGCATCCTTCACTGCGCCTGGCGGAACTCCAAATGCGAAAAAACCTGACGAAGAGGCTAAGAAGAAGGCTGACGAAGAAGCCCAGAAAAAGGTCAATGAAGATAAACTAAAACAAGAAGAAGCTAAGAAAAAAGCTGAAGAAGATCAGCGCAAACAACAAGAACAGCAACAAGAACAACAACAACAACAACAACAGCAGCAACAACAAGAACAACAACGTAAACAGCAAGAAGAAGCTCAAAAGAAAGCTGCTGACGAAGAGGCTAAGAAGAAGGCTGACGAAGAAGCCCAGAAAAAGGCCAATGAAGATAGGCTAAAACAAGAAGAAGCTAAGAAAAAAGCTGAAGAAGAGGCTAGAAAAAAAGCTGAAGAAGAACAGCAACAACAGAATACCGGAGGAGATACACCTCACGCAGACGGAAATGTTGTTACAACAGAGTCTTAATAAACAAAAAAAGAAGTCGGTTTCTCTTAACGAGAAACCGACTTCTTTTTTGTTATCATTTTCTTTACATATAGCTTTTCTATTTCGATATACAACTGTGCTAACTGAATATATGAATGGTAATTACTCGGTTTCTTTATAATAAATGAATATCGCTCCATAAAATTAACAGGTTGTACTTCCAATTTATTCGTATTTACTTGCATCTCATTCAAACTATGAACAGGCTGCTCATTTAACCAATATATAACCGATAGAAAGTGAGCTGCAACAAGAATCATCGGACCCTCAGCTTCTTGTTTTTTTCTGTTCCGAAATAGTGTAGCAATTTCTTCATGCTTGCTTTTCCATATATTTAACACCGCTGGAATACTTGTTTCAATTTCATTCCATGGCTCATATTGTCTTTCAATATCAAATATAAAGTAAGTATTTTGTATTATTTCTTCAAAAGATTGGTCTGTGCGATACGTAATCGAATTTGCACTCTCTTTAAAAAATGGTACGCACCGAAACTCTTTCGGTATTTCTATAACTCGCTCCACCCTTTATTTCCCCTTCATTCGTTTCTTTCCTTCGCGACATATTTCTAGTAATCGGCACTCTTCACATTGTGGTCGCTGCGCCTTACAGTAATAACGTCCGAAGAAAATCATACGGTGGTGTGTAACTCCCCACTCATCCATTGGAATTTTCTTCATCAATGTCTTTTCCACTTCTAACACAGAATCTTTCCATCTACAAATTGCTAACCGTTTACTCACTCTCTCTACATGCGTATCAACAGCAATCGCTGGAATCCCAAACGCTACCGAAACAACTACATTCGCTGTCTTTCTCCCTACTCCTGGTAACTTCGTCAGCTCGTCACGGTCTTCTGGAACTTTCCCGTTATAATCATCTAGCAACATCTGGCACAATTTTTGAATGTTTTTCGCCTTATTTCTAAACAATCCAATGGAACGTATATCTTGTTGTAATTCTTCTAAAGACACACTTAAATAATCTTCTGGTGTTTTATATTTTTGGAATAAGTTTTTCGTCACTTTATTCACAAGTGCATCTGTACATTGCGCTGATAATGCCACTGCGATTACAAGTTCAAATGGATTATCATGAATTAATTCACAATGCGCTTCTGGATACATATCCGCCATTGTATCTAAACAATAGCGAATTTGCGTTTTATTCAACATGTCTTTCCTCCTACATTACTGCTCCAACCAATTGTAAAAAGGCACTTTCCCAGTAAATTTTGTTTCTTGTTTTGTTGTTTGTTGTGTACGTTGCTGATTCGCTCTAAATTTTTGGCCTTGATTTTGCGCTTGCTCTACCGTTTTAATTCCGTTCTTTTTCCACTCAAATAAAATACGATCAATATACCGGAAATTAAGTTTACCACTCATAACAGCTTCTCTGAGAGCAGCTTGAATTAAATTCGGATGATGTTGATCTTGATCTTCCCACATTCCTAATGTTTCACATTCAAACGGTGAGAGCGGTCTTCCAAATTCTTTTTCAAATACTGTATATAAATTTACTTGAAGTTTCTTTTTTTCTTGCTGTTCTTCCTCTATTGATTCATCCATTAAAAAATGCAATATTTTTTCCCAAAGTGGTTGTAAAGAATAACTTTCACACATCATCGCTTCTGATCTTTGTCCACCTTCTAGCGCTAAAAAACCTTTTTGGATTAATGTCTGAATCACTTCCATACATTTCATTTCTGTTATCGTCATCCGCTCGGAAATCTCTGAAGGAGTCGGGAACGAATTACCTGATTCTAAAAATGTGTGTACATGAAGTACCACCATAAATTCCGTTTCATTTAAGCCTAGCTTTTTATAATGCATCATAAGCAATTTAGGAATTGCTATGCTTCCCTGTTCAAACCATTGTAACATCATTTTCTTTTTCATCACCAAACACCTCGTTCTCTAGTATAACACACCTTCAGCCATTTCTTTTTGCCACAATTCGTCAAAAAAACCTCCCTATATATAGGG
>NZ_JBFUIN010000228.1:0-5164 GCF_056401855.1 Bacillus sp. P4_D3 | reverse complement strand
AACTATTATCTCTTCCCCTTTAACTCTCTCAGTCTGCTTTTTTCAGCGTCTGAACCTACTTACGTACCAACTACATAACCAGTAAAAATAGTAACAATTATAGCAATAACTAAGATTAATGTGATTTTAATCCACTTTTCCAAACATATATTTCATTTCAGAAGATTTAGTTACCATAGGGCACCGAACCGATGGTGCACTTACCCTAACTGACGTTTAAATGCTTTACCGGCGAAGAAGTAAGCGATAACCATAATTCCTACACACCAAGCAAGTGCAATCCAAATATCGTTGCCAACAGTCCCTTCATATAAGAGGGCACGAATCGCATTCACGATTGAAGTTACAGGCTGGTTCTCAGCGAACGCACGAACAATTTTTGGCATCGTTTCGGTAGGAACAAAGGCCGAACTAATAAAAGGCAGAAAAATTAGCGGGTATGAGTAGGCTGTCGCCCCTTCCATAGACTTCGCTGTCAACCCGGGAATGATAGCCAACCATGTTAGCGCCAGCGTAAACATCCCAAGTATTCCAGCTACCGCAAGCCAATCCAGAATATTAGCGCTGGAACGGAAGCCCATTAAGAGCGCAACAAGGATAACCACCACGATAGTAAGTACATTAGCAACAAGTGAGGTTAATACGTGAGCCCATAATACCGACGAGCGYTTGATAGGCATAGTAATGAAACGTGCCATCAGCCCACTCTTTACATCCGTAAASARYCGCACGGATGTGTAAGCGACACCGGATGCGATAGCCATCAGCAAGATTCCCGGCAATAAATAATTGACGTAGTTATCCGTTCCTGTCTTTATGGCGCCGCCAAATACGTAGACAAACAACAACATCATCATAATCGGTGTAATCGCTACCGTAATAATCGTATCTGGACTCCGCATAATGTTGCGCATTAAGCGCCCTAGTAATACCCCTGTTTTGCTTTTCATTTACATCTCCTCCTTTTTGCCGATGATCGCAAGGAAAATTTCTTCCAATGTCGGCTGCTTCTCGATMTACTCCACTTTTGCTGGCGGGAACATCTCTTTAAGTTCAGTAAGAGTACCAGTCGTAATAATTTTTCCGCCATGCAAGATAGCGATAYGGTCCGCCAGTTGTTCGGCTTCCTCCAGGTACTGGGTTGTCAGCAAGATGGTTGTGCCACCGCCGGCAAGTTCCTTGACGGTATCCCACACTTCAATCCGCGCTTCGGGGTCAAGCCCTGTCGTCGGTTCATCGAGAAAAATGACTGCTGGCGTTCCGATCAAACTCATCGCGATGTCAAGCCGGCGCTTCATCCCACCTGAATACTGGTCTGCCCTCTGGTTGGCTGCATCGGTCAGGCTAAATCTTGCAAGCAAATTATCAGCGACTTGAGCAGGACTAGAAACTCCACGCAAATTGGCAATCATTATCAAGTTTTCTCTCCCCGTGAGCATACCGTCTAAAGCTGCAAACTGCCCTGTCAGACTGATACTTTGACGAACATGATCCGATTGACGCTGGACGTCAAAACCGCAAACACCTACTTCGCCGCCATCTTGCTTCATCAGCGTAGAGAGGATATTGACCGTCGTCGTCTTGCCCGCTCCATTTGAGCCCAGCAGCGCGAAAATTTCGCCACGCTGCACTTCAAAATCTACCCCTTTTAACACTTCCTTATCTTTAAAGGATTTTTTTAACCCTTTTACAGAAATCGCTGTGTTGCTCATGCTTTTTTCCTCCTTAAAAAATGTTTTGTAAAGCTAGACTGCCTACACTCCTCTATTTAGTATTACTGATATTCTGTATTACTTAGTACTGATTTAAAAATATAACTGAATAGCGATGGTGGCAATTCACATTTGTAACCAGCTAATCAGTCGGTATTACCTTTTGCATTTATTTTTTTCTCAATTGCTTCATGATACTTTCATTCAAATCTTCACGATACTTGGAGACATAAGTTTTAGCGTTTGCCACTAGTTCGTCAGCAAAGGATGCCACGTCCTCCCCAGTGATTTCCAGCACTTGTCTGCCTTCCGCCGCACCGGCTTCAAACAAATCGATTAATTCATACTGTATGTGTAGCATATCCATCCCGTTGCCCGCTGAGAAATTCCACATGTAGTTTTGGATTTTCTTAAACACAAATTGGTAGTCCTCTGGCAGAGCTCCAACCCGTGCCATCATCATTTTGTACTCTTTTTTATCACCAATTAATTTTTTGAACATTTCCAACATATTATTTTTCCTCCTTTTTTATAAAGCAGAACAAGAAACTCCCAAAATATCGGCCGAATATTTTATCTTATGAGGCTAGTTTGACTTCAAGACGTTAATTTTTGATGATACAAAATCCCATTTTCTCCAAAATAATTCAAGCTCCTGACGGCCATCCTCATTTAGTGAATAAAACTTACGAGGCGGCCCCATATCTGATGGTTTCTTTTCAATATTCACAAGTTTTTTCTTCTCTAATCGCACAAGGATGGTATAGACCGTTCCTTCCACGACTTCAGTAAACCCAAGCTCATTCAGGTGGCGGGTAATCTCATAGCCATAAGTCTCACGGCGGCTGATGATTTCCAGCACACACCCTTCTAGCGAACCTTTCAGCATTTCAGTTAAATTTTCCATATTCTGATCCTCCTCTACCCCCTATTCTGTCTGACTTATATTCAGTATCACAGAGTACTAAGGYGAATTTTTACTGAATAGCTTTTGAAAAACCTCACTATTCAGTATTACTTATTACATCTACATTGTATGACTAAGTAGATGTAATGTCAACTCGATTTTTAAATTTTTTCTTAAATCCGCTTTTGCCTATTGGATACTGAATATATTTTTAAAAACTACGCTATTCAGTATTACTCATTACCACTACATTGTATGACTATGTAGATAGAATGTCAACTCGATTTTTAAATTTTTTCTTAAATCCGCTATTATCTATTGGATACTGCCTATTTTCTTCTTAAGAAATCTCACCACATACCTATCCAGCTAAGAAAAGAAAATACCCCAAAACAAAAATTTCGCATTTTTGTTTTGGGTGTTATAATATTCCGAAGTTAATGAATGTGGCTGGCTCTCCTTATTAAGAAGACGGATCATTTTTTTGTTCTTCTACTAACGCACCTATGCATCTAATACATAAGTTTTCGAATACATACAAATTCTTTATAAAGCCAACTCTACCTATAGAACATCTTTTTTGTTACGATAACATCATATTCATGTCTTCTGCTGCAGTTGTAATCAGTTTTAAACCGAATGTTTCTTGTAATACATCAAGCACACCAGGTGAAATAAATTCAGGTGCCTTTGGACCAATGCGAATATCTTGAATACCAAGACTAAATAGCCCAAGCAAAATGGCAACAGCTTTTTGTTCAAACCATGATAGGACAATACTCACTGGCAATTCATTTACTTCACATTGAAAAGCATCTGCTAAAGCGGCCGCTATTTTCACTGTAGAAATTGAGTTATTACATTGCCCTAAGTCAATATAACGCGGAATCTCCGTACCAGGTACAACCCCATAATTCACATCATTAAAGCGGAATTTCCCACAAGAAGTTGTTAAAATAACCGTTTCTGGAGGAAGTGACGTTGCTAATTCACGATAGTATTCCCCGCCTTTTCCTGGTGCATCACAACCTGCGATGACAAAGAAACGCTTTATTTTCCCTTCCTTTACTGCCTCAATAATTTCTGGAGCTAATGATAATACTGTATTATGATGAAATCCTGTTACTAACTGTTCATCCGACTCCATATGTACTTCGGGAAGCTCTAGCGCTTTTTGAATCAATGGTGCAAAATCATCATTTTCAATTTTTTGTACGCCCTCTAAGCCTGCAATATCATATGAAAAGAATCGATCAGAGTATGATCCTTTAATTGGCATAACACAGTTCGTTGTAGCTAATATGGCACCAGTGAATTTTTCAAAAAGGCGTCGTTGATCGTACCATGCCTTACCAATGTTTCCTTTTAAATGTTTATATTTTTTCAGCTTTGGATATCCGTGTGCTGGTAACATTTCAGAATGCGTATAAATATTAATTTCTTTTCCTTCTGTTTGCTTTAATAGTTCCTCTAATGCAAATAAATTATGACCAGTAACTACAATTGCCTTACCTTCTACATGATTTTGTGTAATTTGAACAGGCTCTGGAACACCAAAGTGATTCGTATGTGCCTCATCTAATAACTCCATCACCCGTAAAGCTGCCTTTCCGACTTTCATAGCCATATCAATATGTTCTTGTTCATTAAAATTAGAATTTGTTAATGTCATATATAGCGCTTCTTGAGTTGTAGCATCTACAAATGCATCTGTATACCCTAGCTGAGCAGCATGAGTACGATAAGCAGCAATTCCTTTTAATCCAAACACAATCGTATCTTGTAAACTTGCAATGGTTTCATTCTTACCACAAACACCCATCACTTTACATCCGCCTGTTGGCGTTTGTTCACATTGATAACAAAACATATCATCCCACCCTCTCCCAATCATTCCTTACAAACTAAGCATAATGCCCATTGAGAAAAAGGGATGTGATATCAATCACAATAATATATGAAAATTTGTGACAGTTCATATTGTTGACATAATATTTTTATTGACACTCTAAAATTTATACATAGGCATGTACACTTCTGTTGATGCTTCCAAATCGCTAAATAATTGCTTTAAAGAAAGTCTAACAATATATAAATAAAAATGAATCTTTTACTAGCTCATTGTACAAAACTAAGATTTCTTACTATATTTGGCGATAAAGCGTTTTGAATCTCTTGCGTAAATAATTTTGATTTATAAAACACAAAATTCCACATATAAATACGCTATTCTTTCTTATAATCCAATAGAAAGAATAGCGTATTTTATTAGTTGAGAATGTTTTAAGGTTATTATGGGAACTCCCTTTATTTACAGTAGTTTTACACTACCTTAACATTGTTTACATTAATTTATGATATATTAATATAGAAACTACTTAAGAAATTTCATGTACATTTTTATCTTTATGATCTCTTATTTAATTGATAGAGAGATCATGTTATATCTTTATAACAGGGGTGAATTAGGATGACTGAAACTTTAAAGACACTTATAATGCTTGATGTTACTTACGTTGTTATAGCAATTATGACGGTACTGGTA
>NZ_JBFUIN010000227.1:0-5178 GCF_056401855.1 Bacillus sp. P4_D3 | reverse complement strand
ACCTTATATTTTTCCACTTTCGTTAAAAGATAATATTTGTTTCTATGAAACGAATACACCTGATGAAGAGGTTGAGAGAGTTATAAATGAAGTGGGCCTTCGTTCGCTCGTTGCATCATTACCACATGGGATGTACGAAAGGATTGGAGAAGGTGGACGTATGCTTAGTGGCGGACAAGAACAACGTGTCGCTATGGCACGTGCACTTTTAAGTAAAAAGCCAATCATTTTATTAGATGAACCTACAGCACATCTTGATATTGAAACTGAATTTGAAATAAAGCAATCGATGTTACGTCTGTTTGAAGGTAAGTTAGTATTTCTTGCAACGCATCGTCTCCATTGGATGAAGCAAATGGATCATATTCTTATTTTAAATAAAGGGGAAATTAAAGAAAGTGGAACATATGAAGAGCTTTTAAAGAATGAGACATTACATTTTCATAGGGAAGAGAGGGGAGAGCGATGAGTAACTGGATTAAACCTCATATACAGCAAAATAAAGGTAGAATGACGTTGACTATTTTCCTCGGGTTTCTTGGAGTTAGTTCAGGTGCGATGTTACTTTTCATTTCAGGTTATTTAATTTCTAAATCTGCTCTCAGACCAGAAAATGTAATGGTTGTATATGTTCCTATAGTTGCAACGCGTGCGTTTAGTATAGGGCAAGCTGTCTTTCATTATTTAGAGCGTTTAGTAGGGCATGACGTCGTTCTACGAATTTTAGAAAAAATGAGGACAAAACTATATAGAATTGTAGAACCACAGGCGTTATTTTTACGCTCAAGATTTCAAACTGGTGATGTACTAGGTGTATTGTCTGATGATATAGAACATTTACAGAATCTATATTTACGTACAATATTCCCTAGTATATTAGCGTTAGTTGTATATAGCATTTTCGTACTTGTTATCGGTGCATTTGACTTAGTATTTGCACTTATCGCAGCTTGTATGTTAGCTGTTATTGTTTTTCTTCTTCCATTCGTATCACTACTTTTGATGAAACGACATCATGTTGCTTTGAAGCGAGGAAGAAATCGTTTGTATCAACAATTGACAGATGCTGTATTTGGGTTATCTGATTGGCAGGCGAGTGGTAGAAAAGATGAATTTATTAATGCGTATGTAGAGCAAAATGTCCAGCTGTTAAAGACAGAAAAGAGAGTGAAACGCTGGTACCATATTCGAGATAGTATCATTCATTTAATAGTAGGTATTGTAGTTATTTCGATGATTTTGTGGACTGGAAATCAAGCAGCAAGTGAACAAATTGCACCTACAGTTATCGCAGCATTCGTATTAATGACATTATCTGTGACGAATGTGCTTATTCCTGTATCAGATGCTATTGATCGAATTCCATCTTATGTAGAATCTGTTCATCGGCTTAATGGCGTAGAAAGTGATACCGCTTTAGATGATGGTAAGGAGTTACCTGGAGATAAAGAATACGTTGTACCAAAACATGTAGATATTGAACTGAGTAATGTGTCGTATAATTACCCGAATAGTAATGAATCCGTATTAAAAGATGTATCATTGCAAATAAAGGCAGGAAAAAAAATTGCTATTTTAGGTAGAAGTGGAACAGGGAAATCTACTTTACTAAAATTGTTAACTGGGGCACTACGTCCGGTGAGTGGCCAAGTTATATTGAATGGTGAACAAGCTCATACGGATTTTCTGTCAAAATATATTTCTGTATTAAACCAAAAACCACATTTATTCGATACGACAATTGGAAATAATGTGCGGATCGGTAAACCAGAGGCTAATGATGAAGAGATATGGAAAGCTTTAGAGAAAGCACAGCTAGCACCACACATTGCTTCTCTTCCTGATGGATTACAAACAAAAATGCATGAAATGGGAAAGAGGTTTTCTGGCGGAGAAAGGCAAAGGGTAGCATTTGGAAGAACTCTTATGCAAGAAGCACCGGTCATTGTACTTGATGAACCGACTATCGGTTTAGACCCTAAAACAGAATTAGCCTTAATAGAAACAATGTTTTCTGCAACAGAAGAAAAGACTGTTATTTGGATTACACATCATCTTGTAGGGATTGAACATGTAGATGAAGTGATTTTCCTTGATAGTGGTCAAATCGCTATGCAAGGTAGTCACGAACAGCTACTGAAAGAAAATGAGAAATATCGTAGGTTATATGAGCTTGATAAAGGTATATAAGAATGAAATGCAAAAAAACACAAATTCTTGGTAGTTCAAGGTTTGTGTTTTTTTGTATTTGTGGCTTATCATATAAGCCGTATAAGCTATTTGATCATGAAATGGTTATATATTGTTAGAAAGGGTGTTTAAAACCTATCCTTTCAAGGCAATACTTGAGCCATAGTGAATGGATTGTTGGAAGGCGTGATTATATGTTTGAAGAGGATGGCATTGTTTTAATTCTGGAGCCTGCTGATGAGCGGAATATGAGGAAATTTATTTTTACAGTACCGAAGTCAGTTTATGAAAAAAAAGAAATTTTATTACATTACGGAACACCTTTAGGCCAAGGATATACGGACATTATAGAAGATATTATTAGTGTACATATAGACATAGATATTATAACAGTAATAGGGCATGTGAGAGGATAAAGAGAAACTTTAATTAGTGAGAGTTATACGTATCTGGAAAACAGACGTACTTAAAATAAGTATGTCTGTTTTTATATTTAAATGAAGATAGTTTCGAGGTACATGTTGAACAGGATAATAATGATTTTTCTAGAATGTATAAGAGGAAGATTAAAAAATAAGATATGATGTGATAAGGTGTATAAGAAGAAAATAAAGTGTTTATAAATGAATAAAAGTATGACAATTATTTAGGAGGTCAAAATGAAGTTTACAAAAACAATGTTACTTTCAATTGTAGTTTCAATTGGTTTGATGGGATGTTCGCTAGTGGAGGAAGGGAAGAACTCCATAGATTACGCTCAAAAAGCGACAGACTATGTAAATGAAATAAGTGCATTTGCAAATGAAGCGCCAGCATTAGCTGAAAAGGCTGTTAATAATGGGGAAGCTCGAAAAGAACTAGAAACGAAACTTACTGAAATTAAACAAGATATACCAGCTTTTAATGAATTAACACCACCGGATGTAGCGAAGGATCTTCACCAGCAAATCGTCGGATATAATGAAAAGTTAAATACATTAATTGATACCTCTATGCAAAAAATAGAGGAAGGAAAAATGAATGTAGAGCAGTTTAAAAACTCTGAGCTTATGCAGACGATAGAACAAGTTCAGGATTTGAAAGATAAGGTTCAAAATTTAGGACAATAATAAAAAGATCCGTTTATCATAAACGGATCTTTTTATTATTGTATACAATAGATGATTACACCAATGACAATAATAATGTTGCCAATGATTTTTCGCTTCGTTATTTTCTCTCCTAGGAAGTACCAACTAAAAATTAAAATGATGATATAACTTAATGATTCTAATGCAGATGCTTGCTTTAATGCTAAGCCTTTTAAGGTGATTACATTTAATCCGACATTAATTATAAATTTGTCTTTAAAATATAAAACAATAGAAGGCCATAAGTAGCTTTAGAGTTGAAGATAATAGAGGTAATAGAGGTAATAGAGGTAGTAGAGGTAGTAGAGGTAGTAGAGGTAGTAGAGGTAGATTTTCCACTGTTCTATAATTTGTATCGTTTTATTTGTTGCATCCATCTCTACTTGAATACCTATTGGTAAAGTAATCATTGGATGAGTATGACAACAATCAAAATCGGCTAGAAAAGGAAGCTTTTGATTTTGTAATACTTCTAATAGTATTTCGTAAGGATTTCTATTTGTACCACAATCATCAAATTGCTCATGTTTTCCAAGGATGATACCTGAAACTTTATCAAAAACGCCGTTAATTTTAAGTAATGAAAAACTTCTTTCGATAGTAGCTGCATCTTTTGAGCTATCTTCAATAAAGAGAATGTCACCTTCTTGAATATGTGGCATATAGGGGCTACCCCAAATACCTTGTATAGTGTTTAAATTCCCACCAATAATACGTCCAGTAGCTTTTCCACCAATTACTGAAATCCAATTGTTCGGTCGAAGATCTTTTTCTTTCGTTTTTTCTTCCCAATTAATAAATTCATCTGACCAAAATAACGGCTGGTTTATGTCGTAAGGAAGGTGTTGATCAGTTAATAAAGTATCCGCAAAATATTTGTATGTGCAATCTACGAAAGGCTCAAATTCACCAAAAGAAGGAACGAGTGCTGGACCATAAAATGTAGGAATTCCTGTTTTTGCATAAATTCCTAGTAATAATGCTGTTGCGTCTGAATAGCCAATCATTATTTTAGAGTTTTTTTGAAAAGAAGCATAATCAATATAAGGTAATAATGAATTTGAATTCATTCCCCCAATTGTCGACATGATACAAGAAACGTTAGGGTTTCTAATCAATTCATTTAGTTCCTCAGCACGATCTTTAATGCTCCCTGAACGATAATAATCATATTGACCTGTTAGTGAACCTTCTAATATATGAAATCCTTTCTTTTGTAAGTATAATTTTGCTCGCTCAAATCTCTTTGGAGAAGTATGGGTTACTGGTGAAGAGGGAGAGTAGATGCCAATTGTATCGCTATATTTTAATGCTTTTGGAAGTATCATTTGTATAAATCCTTTCTATTATATAGTGTTTTTGTGCTTAGATGTTATTGAATATTCTTATATTTTGTTGTTTTTAGTGTAACATACATGAAAAGAGAAAGAGGTTGAAATTATAATTGCTGTAGATGAATAAATATGCTTTTTACCTTGACGATATAAAGTAATTGTTGTTATGGTTAAACATGAGTGTATAAAAGGTTTGCTAAAGGAGTTTTAGAATGAAGCAGTTAAAATGGGGAAGATTAACAATCCCATTAGTAGTAATTCTGGGTATATGTTGGTTCTTTTTTCAAGGAGTTCAAAAGAGTGAAACAAGTTTAGATACTCAGCCTTTACAAGTGGCAGAGCTACCTAAAATAGGGCTATCTGAAAAAGTAGTTCCACCAAAATATATACCACCAGAAATTGATGTAAAAGCAGCTATTATTATCGATGCGAGTGATGGAGATGTTATTTATCAAAATAATGAAAATGAAGCTGTTGCCCCTGCTAGTATGTCAAAAATGATGACAGCATATCTCGTTTTAGAG
>NZ_JBFUIN010000226.1:0-5247 GCF_056401855.1 Bacillus sp. P4_D3 | reverse complement strand
CTCCATACATATCATAAAGCTTTAGTGCCATCATTAAATTGAATCTTACTTCGGCATGATTTAAATCAGCTGAAATGAGCGACTCTATTTTTTCAAGCCTGTACAAAAGTGAACTCCTATGAATATAGAGTTCTTCTGCAGCGCTTTTTACATTTCCATTATTTTGCAAAAAAACATGTAATGTATTATATAAGTCTATATTCTTTCCTTCTGAATATTTAAGTAGTGGACCAATTTGTCTATTAATAAATAGGTCTACGGCTGAAGAATGATTTAAATGATGTAAAATGGCATACGATCCTAGATCTTCAAATAGGGCAAACCCCTGTTTGCGAAAGCGACTGTCTAAAATATTTAGAGCTTGTATTGCCTGCTGATAACTAATAAAATAGTCTTCTAGTTGCTGCGTACCCCCACCAATCCCTATCAATACACTACAGGAAATAGGTGATGAACCTATCCATTTTTGGATGCTATGATATAATGATTCCCAAAATTTTTTCGAGCTGTTTTTCTGCTTTTCAATGGGCACAATTAAGAGTTGCTCCTCAATATGGGAGGCAGCTAAAATGCCAGTTCCTAGTTCCGGGAGACGCGACTTAATCAAATCCCATATAAGTGATTTTTTCGCTTGCTGTTCGAGGATGTTCCCTTTTCTTAATTCTTTCTCCTCAAGAGAAATCGACAATACAGCTATTCGATGGTTTTTGAAAAGATCCCATTGATACAAGTTTGCATATTGCAAAATACTATCTCGATCTTCTATTTTTTCAGTGAGCAATTTACTAATAAAACTGTCTTTCATCTGCTCTTTCGTGTCTAGAACGAGCTTTTGTTTAATAAACTGAATTGAGCAAATATTACGAGCTAAATCAACTGTCAATTGATCAAATTCATCCATTCTCCCGCTAGGTCTTCGCACCGCTAAATAACCTAGTAAATTACCGCCCCCATTGATTAACCAAAATGAAAAACAATAACCAATATGTTTTGGATCATTAACATGAAAAGTATCAGTGATTCGTTGCTTTCTTCGTTCTTCTCTTGCCAATTCAGCTAGTTGTTCTGTTAGCTGGTTACCGTTCTCTGTTTTCTCAGTATTAAATGAAACAGGCTGCATAAAGCTATCAAAAATAATAACAGAGTCCTGAAACAGACTGCCAAGCATTGTTGTAATTCCTTCAAAGTTATTATCCTCGACCGTTTCTTTTAACAAAGCTTGTTGGTAATCTAAGAGAAGATGAAGGCGTTGCTTATGTTCTTTCTCTCCATTATATAGCCTTGCATTATCAAGTATAGTGGCCAAATGATTAGCAAGCATTTCCAATGCTTTTAAATCGTCCTTCGAAAAGACTCCTTCACGTTTATTTTCAACATGTAGAACTCCAATTGGTTTCATGTCAATAACCAACGGAACCGTAACCTGTTCACCACCAATGGTCTCAAAAAATGGAAAGTGCTCTTTGAGTACATATTTTTCCTCAACCATGATTTTCTGTGGACACTCCATTTCCCCATATGAAGGCGGCTGAAAAACAAAACAGTTTTCCTCCTCGTTATAAAGGTAAATACATGCAAAATTCGCATCTGTTCCAATTCCAGCTTTAGAAGTTAACTCAAATATATGCTGTTCTAACGGTACATCTAGCGAAAGATTCTTACTAATCCATCCAAATCCTTCGATTTTTTTAAACTGCGCTTCCTTTTGTCTAGCCACTGCTATAGCCACTGCTAAGTCTTTTCCAAACTCCTCAAATGATATTTCCATATCTAAAAGAGGAACATGACTTAAAAAGGCAACGATACAAAAACCAAAATGCTGTATGTCATCTTTTAGTGGGACGGTAAACCAAGTCTTCACACCAGCATGTTTCAATGTTTCCGCCAGGACGCACTCCCCTGGAGAATCTGCCGTTTGATCCGTTATGCTTTGATATTGAAGTTTCGAAGAACATTCATCAGAATGAAGAGGAAAGGCTGAAGCTAAGGAAGTTAAATTCCCGCTCCATGCTCTTGGTAAAAACTGCCCTCCTTCATTTAAAATTACAGCTACAAAGTCACAATATAGTTCAGCGCAAAAGGAATCGGTTAAATACTGAAATGCTTCTTCTTCAGTATCAATCTTAATAAGCTGACGTGATGTGTTACGTAAATGATATTCTACTTTTTTCATTAGCTTCTCTCTTTTGTTGTCAGCCACGAACCATCTCCTCCATTTCACCTTTTCTATCTATTGTAAAAGAAGAGATACATATTAGGAAAGGAAATATATCAAGATTCTTTTATATGAACTACCAACTACACACCACTTAACACCCTTTCGGGTTGTTTGAAGTGGGTGCTTCTTGGGAATTAGATACTTTTTACGAAGCCATAAAGATAATACCTACCCCTAAGGAAAATACCAATTACATAGCTAATTTTAGTAAGTTGATACTTGCATTTACATCTCTGTCATGACCAAAAATAGTTATTTTTTGTTTTCCCGTCCAGTACCCATCATAGATAAGTTCACCAAATAATTCATGGTTTATTTTTTTCATATTATAGAAAAAACACAGAACTTACGTTCTGTGTTTTTTAAYTTATATACGCACGAACTAACTGTTGCTATCTTCAATCAATACACACGCATTTTTCATGAATTTTTCTCTAGTAAACTAGAATTATAATTAGGTGCCAGTACGATATTCGTATAGGTTCCTGTACCCGAAAGGTACTTGTATCTATGTTCTAAACCGGCTGGAATAAAAACGGATGCAGGGCTCTCAATGATTTGAGATTCTCCTTCAATTTCCACTTCACATATAAGGCCTATACCATCTATTTTGTTCCCCCAGAAAATAAAAGCACTATCACAATGATGTGCATGAACATCTACATGTCCTTCTAAGTTATCCTCTATATGTGCATCGTAAAATACACGCTGTATCACATAAAATGATGCTCGTTCATCAGTTCTATAATCCATCTGTACCCAACGTTCTCCTGGACCATCTCGATGATATAAAAGCTCAGATGCTCCCTTTACAAATGGTTTACTAACTCGCAAAGACTTTGAAAGCCTAGACCCTTTTCTCTCTATGCGTTTTTGTTGTATGTTCCTTACTCTTCCTATCATTTCAGGTTGAATACTCTCGTATGCTGAGTAATTCTGCTGAACAGCTTTCATATGATAGGATGCGGTATGGGTAAATACATTATTTCCAATAATTGGTCTCCAATGATCTACTTTACAACCAGTAGCTAATTGAAGAGATTGAGTTAATTCAGGGATCATCTGTAGTTTAAAGTACGGATGATTACGCTTTTGAGATAATAAAACGGATAAATTTAGCAGGTCCACAATCCCGGCACGTTCACCTATTCCGCACAACGTGGTATCAATAACAGATGCTCCTGAATCAATTGCCGCAAGAGCATTTGCCATGGCTAATCCTAAATCATTATGAAGATGAACTTCAATCTCACAAGGGAATGTCTCAACGGATTTCTTCACGATTGTCGCACACTGAGCTGGCTCCCAAATTCCTACAGTGTCTGCTAAACTAATTCGATCTGCTCCAGCTATATGTGCAACTTGTCCAATGTAGGCGATATCTTCCCATTCAGTTCGTGAAGCATCTTCAATAGTAAAACGGATTTTCATTCCTAAAGATTTTGCTTCTTCAATAGCTTGTTTCACCTGATTAATAACATAATCTTTTGATCGATTGGTATACTTTGTTTGTAAAGAAATAGGATTAATAGACGCCCAGATTCCTATCCAATCGGCACCAGCACGAAAAGCCGCATGAACTTCTTCTTTTTTCGCTCGAGCATGCATAAGTATTTCGGCGTGCTTTGCAGATGCTGCAACTTCTTGGCAAATCTCTTCTTCTTCTTCAGAGATGCCAGGGTGTCCAACTTCAATAAAACTTACTCCAAAATCCTCTAACATGTGAAGTAGTTTAATTTTGTCTTCCTTGGAGAAACGAATACCACATTGTTGTTCTCCTTCACGTAAGGTAGCATCTAATATTGTTAAAACCTTTTTCATTCCTGTTTGCCTTCTTTCGCCTCTATAAAGTTTAATGTTTGTTCGAATAGGGTATTACGATTCTTTTCATAAACAGCCCAGTGTGTTGCATCGGGGATTACTACTTCTTTCTTTTGGTTTGTACCTGTTAATTTTGACATCATATTTCGGTCTGCAAATATGTCATCTTCACCATAAATAACAAGTACTGGGGCAGTAATTTTAGATACATCATATAGAGGCTGATTTTTCCAAATATAAAATAAATCTTCAAGTGGACCAACTGGTCGACGAATCGTTTGATTATTTTTCTTACTCATAGGATCTGAATCAATAAAAACTTGTTTTACGGCATCCATTGCTTCGTTTGTAACAATTTTTTTATTTCCCATCATCATATGCCAATGATGCATTCCTTTATCAAAGTCCACCATTTGATAGGCTGATGCTTCAGGATTAAATTGATTAGCTTGTAATGGATTTTCAAGAGGTTTTGTCATCATAGGAAGCGTGAATCCATGCATATATCCGTATAACATCAGTTTATTAATATCTTGTGGATGGGATATCGCATAATTTCCGGCCACAACGCCTCCATATGACCATCCAACAATATGAATTTTTTTTACGTTTCTCTTCTTTTTAATCCAATTTACAATTGTTTCTAGATCCTTAGTTGCATCATTCAAATGAATAACCGGACGGTTTTGGACAGGGGAATCTGACATTTCTTTAGGGCGAGAAGAACGACCAAACCCTCTGAAATCCATAGCCCAAGTATCATATCCTTTTTGGGCATACTCATCCATCCACGAAAATTTTGGTACATCAAATGCTTGAGCTGTAGGTACACTAAATGGTTCTAAAAATAAGATAATTTCATCAGATGTATACTGTTTTTTATTATTTAAGTTTTTATGAAGTAAAAATAATTTTTCTTCACCTTGCTGAATTTCTAATTCTTGTTTTACCACTTTAGAAGTTTGATCATTTTGAGAAGTTTCTTTGATATTAGAACAACTAGACATAAGTATTATCACAAAAATCCCTACTAAACTCATATGTTTCCATTTTATCTTCATTTAGAATATTCCTTTCATTTCATAGAAATAATAGCTATTATCCCTGCCGCAATAATTAATCCGGCTGGTAACCCTTTTGTAAATAATACAGCAATAAGAGTACCTATTAAGACACCTAACAATATCGTAGGATTCATAGGTAGAACT
>NZ_JBFUIN010000225.1:0-5262 GCF_056401855.1 Bacillus sp. P4_D3 | reverse complement strand
TCCTAAAGCAGTAAGATGTGTCTGTCCTAACGGATCTGATATGTTCACACATCGTCTATGCAATACACCAGTAGCATCATAACCTTTAAGGTGAATAACTATGTTATGTGCACTTCCCTTTCCGGGTTTATAGAGAATATTTTTCCGTAAATCGGTAAATTTTTCTCCGCTAATCATTTTCCAAATCCCTGTATTCACCAGAGAAACCAGTCCATATGTAGATGTTTTACTATCAAAAGCAATACGAAAGTTAGCCGAAACAGCATGAATTGATTCTGGCAGGGTTACGTGATCAGGAGTATCCAAACGATAACATTTGGTTATATAACCGTTGGGAAAGCGGACTTTGATTGGATTAGTCATTGGATAAGCCTGTCGCATTCCCTCTCGAGCTTTGACTTCAAATGGAATAGTTAACCGGTCCATATATGCTGTTGAATTTGGTCCTGCTTTGTCTTGAAGAGAATATAGTGCGTTGATATCAACCGTAACCTCTTGAAGATCTTTTGAATAAATTTTAGAAAAAAGGGCTGCTGTCCCCCCCATCCACCCTGAAGCTAATACAACAGGGGATTGGACCTCAACATTTTTTAATCGATCAATAGAACTCTTAAAGTGTTCAGTCCAACGAGTAATGTCAACCAATGGAATTTTTTTTCGAACTGCAGATAGAAGTAGTCTATCTTGCGGGTCATTAACCGCATTAACAACTAATGTGAAATTATCATCCGAATTTCTTAAAGGATCATCTGTTGTGTTGTCTACCTTGACTATTTTTACTCTCTCTGATTCAAAAGGTAACGCTTTCCCTAAGGTTCTTCCCCCTAATCTAATTTCCAAATCAGGATGTCGATCATGTAAAATTTGAGCAATTTGACTACCAACAACTCCATACCCACCAACAATTAATACTGTTTTCTTATTCATCTGAAACCTCCATTTTAATTAGTATGAGATTGTAAGTTTAAATGATCAAAAACTTAAACCTTTTAACGTAATGTCGCTAAAAAAAGGGACAAAAGGTGTCCCTAAACTATAAATGAGTACCTAATTCTTACATTCATCTTCAACTAAAGAAACAAGTTCTTTTAAAAGATTTATTGTTTCATTAAATTCAAGACAATAATACATTTCAGTGCCTTTTTTCTGAACTTGAAGTAACCCTGATTGTTTCAATATTTTCAAATGATGAGATACAGTAGGTCTTGACATGGGAATATGCTCCGCAATTTGCGTCACATTCAAGCTATCTTTATCAATTAAAAGTGATACAATTTGCTGACGAKTTGGATCTCCCAACCCTTGAAAACATGGCCTTAAATTTTCTAAAATATGCATTACTTTATCATTACAGTTCATTTCGCTAACATTACCTTCCGTTTAAGAATTTAATCATTTAAACGTATTATAAATTACATTACTATCTAATGCAATAAAGAAGTAGCACCAACTTTAAGTATAAATATAGAAAGTTTCATAAACAGCCATTTTTGTTTTTTCAGATTTGTAAGAATGTTGGTTCTTTTTTCTGTAACAATTGCCAAATCCATTCCAGCTACAACGAGGACAAACACACGAAATTCACGAAGCCTATATCAAATTGGGGTAGTAACACATCGGTATCAAGTTTAAATTTTATAGTGCCCCCAAAACAGAAACTTTTTGTCTTTTATAGCAAAGAAGTTCATTTTGGGGGTAATCTATTTTCTTAACTTAATAGTGATGTGACGATACTCCTATTACAAAATTTTAAAAGAATTCTTTGCATAGAAGATGTAACAAAGTAGGTAGGGTTCTTTTAGTCATTTAATCTTTTCATCTGATGATCTTTTCCCCATTCAAATAGTTCATTCATAATTTGCATTAAAGATTTTCCGTGTTCACTTATTGTGTACTCAACCTTTGGTGGTACTTCTTGATATACGGTACGATGAATAATCCCATCAGCTTCAAGTTGCCGAAGTTGTTGTGTAAGAACTTTTTGTGTAAGGTTTGGAATTTCTCGTTTGATTTCATTTGTTCGCATTTTTCCATCCATCAAAACACATAAAATATAAACTTTCCATTTTCCGCCGATTACATCGAGTGTTGTTGCAATTGGGCAGTCATCATTTTGATTCATATAACACCTCCAAAGGTACCTCAAGGTTCCTATAGTACCTGAAAGTACGTACTTTTCAATTATATGTGACTCATTCATACTAATACTAAAGGGTTTGAATTATTTATAAGGGGGAAGAAACTATATGAAAACACTTGTAATTGTAGCACATCCTGATATTGAAAAGTCTCGAATTAATAAAAGATGGATAGAAGAGCTTGAGAAACATTCCGATGAAGTTACGGTGCATGAACTATATAAAGCGGCACCAAATTGGGAGTTTAATGTTGAAGAGGAACAAAAGCTGTTAGTAGAACACGACCGATATATATTTCAATTTCCATTTTATTGGTATAGCTCACCGCCTTTATTAAAGAAGTGGTTTGATGATGTGTTAACGTATGGATTTGCTTACGGATCTAAAGGGGATAAAGTGAAGGGAAAAGAGTTTGGTGTAGCTATTTCTATAGGTGGATTAGAAAAAGACTATGAAAATAGCGGGATTACAATGGCTGAGTTGACAAAACCATTTCACGCTACAAGCTTATACACGGGAATGGAATTTATACCTTCGTTTTATTTATATGGTGCAGAATATGAAATCAGTGATGAAGAGATTGATAAAAGTGCACCTGAGTATGTGCAATATGTGATGAATAAGAAGTATTCTAATATATAAGGAGAAATGGCCATTTACTTGCTTAAGTAGATGGCTATTTTTTTATCCCGCTATTTGCGGGCAGTAGGACTCCTACCTCAAAATTCAGTGAATAAGAGGGAGTTAGGTGGGAGTCGGGCCGCCCGTAAAAGCCCGATTGGTGAGGGCTGATTAAAGTTTCACTTTATTGGTTTTATATTCACTAAGTGTAATATTTAGTAAATTAATAATTAATCTGATAAAATAAAAAACCTAACATATATAAAGGGGAGTTTTACTTGAGAACGATGCGACAATTATTACAAAAAAGAGCAATGCAATCACCAAATTTGGAAGCGCTTGTAGGGGGAGAGAAAAGATATTCATTTCAGCAGTATAATGAACGAGTAAATCAGCTTGCACATTATTTGTTACATAACGGTTTGCAAAGAGGGGATCGTATAGGAATCCTATGTAAAAATAATCCCCCGTTTCCAAGCGTTCTGATGGCAAGTTTGAAAATTGGAGCGGTATTTATTCCGCTAAATCATCAGCTTACTGCTTATGAATTAGAAACGATTGTAAAAGAAGCAAAGTTAAAAGTATTAGTTATTGATGAAGAATTTAGTGAAGTGTTATTAAAGATTGATGCTGTTAAAGAAATTCCTTATGTAATTAAAACGACAGAAGAAGGCTTTGGTTCATTTGAATTAAAATTGCAAGAACAGCCAATTACAGAACCGAACGTAGAAGTTCATGAAGATGATGATGCGATTTACTTATTTACTTCAGGAACGACTGGACAGGCAAAAGCATGTGTGATTGGACATAAAAACTTACACTATTATTTTGCTGAGATTGCGGGGCAAAGAGAAATTCCAGCAGGTGAACGCTTTTTATCAGTGCATCCATTGTTTCATATGAGTGGGGTGCTTTCTATTTTAAATTGCATTTATCATGGCATAACGATGATTTTCTTATCTGATTCAAATCCTACTCTTATTTGGGATAAGATTGAAGAAGAGAAAATTACTACKATGCTTGCGTTTCCAGCGGTTTATAGTTATATGCTTGATGAACTAAATAAAAAAGAGCGTAACATTTCAACCTTTAAAATAGCGCAAAGCGGTGGTACAAAAGTGCCAGAAACACTCATTCAAAAATATATGAAAAAAGGAATATATATGGTGCAAGGGTATGGTAGTACAGAAGGCTGGGTTGTAACCTCATGGCATCCAATGATGGGAAAAGAAAAGATGTCTTCTGTAGGAAAAACTCTTAAACATGTAGAATTGAAAATTGTTCATCCAGAAACAGGTGATGAACTAACAACAAATGAAGTTGGAGAGATTCATGTAAGAAGTCCGTACATGTTTAAAGGATATTGGAATAATGAAAAGGCGACAAAGAAGGTAGTAAAAGATAATTGGTTTAACATGGGCGATGCTGGCATGATAGATGACGATGGATTTCTACATATTATGGGAAGATATAAAGACGTTATCGTACGCGGTGGTGACAACGTATATCCAGATCAAGTAGAAGATGTTATTCATGAAATAAACGGTGTTTTAGAAGTTGCAGTAGTTGGAATTCTAGATGACTTTTGGGGTGAGATTCCAACAGCTTACATTGTAAAGGACATTCAAACACCTTTAACAGAAGAAGAAATTATTCAACATTGTAAGGAGAAACTAGCAAACTATAAAATACCGGAAGTTGTATTTATGGACGAATTACCGAAAAACGCTTTAGGGAAAGTGTTGAAGAGGGAATTAAGGGAAGTTGTTATTTTAAAATAAAAAAGTTGTTAAACGATAAGGAATCCAGTTATGTAGTAAGCATAACTGGATTTTTGTTTATAAAAAACATAATAATTTACTAGATTTTGTATTTTGTGTAAGATAATAAAGAATATTCAATTAATAATTAAAGGAAGAGATATAAATGAAGCTGCCACTATTACAAGTAGAGACAGAGAGACTGATTATCCGTCCATTTCAAAAAGAGGATTATGAAAGTTGGTTAGATGGATTCAATAAGAGGTTACCATCCCAATATAAATACGATGATGGCTATCATGACATGTCGTCTTCAACAAAAGAATGGTTCACGGAATGGATAAGAGGATTTGATGAGGCGGCACGACGGGATGAAATGTACGTTCTAGGTATTTTTCAGAAAGAGGATGGCGCCAATATTGGAAAGCTAGAACTTATAAAAATTTTACGTATGGACTATCAATGGGCAATGATGGGCTACTCTATTCATAATCAATATTGGAAAAATGGATACGGAGTAGAAAGTGTAATAGCTGCGCTGCCGTTATTTTTTAATGGCCTTCATTTTCATAGAATCGAATTACATATACATGTTGATAATGAGCCATCCGTTCGTTTGGCAGAAAGAGCTGGTTTTTCATTTGAATGTATGAGAGAGGCGTTTTCTATGGGGAATGGTAAGTGGGCAGATTTTCTTATTTATTATAAAAATAAGGAGACGGATATATGAGGGTACTTATTAC
>NZ_JBFUIN010000224.1:0-5276 GCF_056401855.1 Bacillus sp. P4_D3 | reverse complement strand
ATTGATGTGTTTACAACGGTAAATACATCGCTCCAAGTATCTGGATTCCCAGCAGGAACGACGAATGACTGGCCATTAAATTCTTCAAGTGCAATTTTGAATCTTCCGGCAGGGAGTAGTATTTTATACGCAGAACTAGTGTGGGCCGGCACATACCGGACCGATACAGAGGATGTTTCAGCTTTTTTAAATGATAACATTACATTTACAACACCGGCAGGAACGTTTTCTGTTACACCAGATCCTGCAACTGCGCAGCAAGGTTCAGTAGGGAACCAGTTTTATTACGTACGTTCAGCTAACGTAACGAATCTTGTTAATACAGGGGGAGCGGGAACATATACAACGGGTGCTGTACCGGCTACAAGAACTTCTGCTGATCCAACAGTCAGTCGTTCAGCTGGTTGGACGCTTGAGGTAGTTTATCAAAATACAAGTTTACCACTTCGGAATTTGTCAGTGTATGCAGGTCAAGAAATTATTGATGCTTCATCACCACCAGTTGATGCTACTATTTCAGGTTTCGCAACTCCATCTACAGGTTCTGTTACAGGAAGAGTACTTGTAACTGCTCAAGAAGGTGATTCTAACATTGTTGGAGATCAACTTCGCTTTGGACCGAATGCGAATGCTACAGTTGCTTTATTCGGACCGAGAAATCCCGCAAATAATTTCTTTCAGTCACAAATTTGTAATGATAGTGGGAATTTAGATACAACTGGCACCTTTGGAAATTTGAATCAGCCGTTAGGGATAGCTTTAGCCGTCCGAAGACAAGGATGGGATATTACGAATGTAGATGCTTCGTCATCCTTAGTAAATAATCAAACGTCAGCAACTGTTCGCTTCGTTACAAATGGAGATGGATATGCTGCAGCTGGTTTTGGTGTTCAAATTGATGCGACAGGGCCAATTATAAATCCTGTTAAATCTGTTGATAAAACAGTTGCAGGTATAGGAGATATTCTCACTTATACGATTACTGTTCCGAATACAGGAACAGGAAGTGCAGAAAACGTTGTATTACAAGATAGTATTCCGAACGGAACAACATTTATAGCTGGTAGTGTAACAGTAGGTGGAGTAACTCAGCCGAGCGCCAATCCAGCTAGTGGGATTAATTTAGGAACGATACCGAATAATGCTCAAAGAGTTGTTGCATTTCAAGTGAGAGTTACGTCATTCCCGAATCCCAATCCAATTTCAAATCGTGCAATGGTGTCATACCAATTCCGTCCTTTTGTTGGAAGTCCTCCTATCACAAGTACAGCTTCTTCAAATACAGTACAGACGACGGTAAATCGCGCAAATGTAAGTTTGCAAAAATCTGTAGATTTACAGACGGCAGCACTTAATGATGTATTAACGTACACAGTTAATGTGACGAATAATGGGAATGTCGCTGCAAATAATGTGATTTTTGTTGATAGTATCCCTGCTGGAACAACATTTGTCGCAAATAGTGTTACGGTAAATGGAGTAGCGCGTCCAGGAGCAAATCCAGCAAGTAGTATTAATATCGGAAGTATTAATGCTTCGCAAACGACTGTAGTGCGTTTTCAAGTTCGAGTAACATCAAATCCTCTTGTAAATCCAATTCCAAATCGTGCGAGTGTAACATTTAACTTTACCCCAGTGCCTGGTCAACAACCAGTTTCAGGTCAAGCGACAAGTAATACAGTGTTTACTACAATAAATATAGCTGATATAAGAACGAGAAAAACAGTGGATAAAGCTTTTGCGACGGTTAACGACGTTCTTACGTACACCGTTACAATTGAAAATACAGGAAATGTACTTGCGACGAACGTTATTTTTCAAGATCCAATCCCAACTGGAACGACTTTTATCGCAAATAGTGTAACTGTAGACGGAGTTTCGCAACCCGGGGCAAATCCGGCGACGGGGTTTGCAGTAGCTAATATATCTCCTGGCGGAAGTAGGACGGTGACATTTCAAGTACGAGTTGTATCAGCACCTTCAGGTGGTACCGTTGCAAATCGTGGGAATGTATCTGCTAATTTCATCGTAAACCCGAATCAGCCACCAATAACGATTAATAGACAAACGAATACAGTTGTAACGCAAATTAATACAGGCGGTTTAAAGGTAATAAAAGAAGTAAATACAACTCAAGCGGCAGTAGGGGATACTTTAACATACACGATTGCCGTCCAAAATACAGGTAACGTTCCGTTAACAAATGTGTTTTTCCAAGATACTACTTCTTCAGCCGTTTCTTTCGTTGCCAACTCTGTAACGATTAATGGAGCACTGCAAAGTGGACTGAATCCGAATTCGGGATTTTCTCTTCCGAATATCCCTGCGGCTCAGACAGTTGTAGTTACATTTGATGTATTAATTGAGCAGGATCCGCCAAATGAAGATATTTTAAATAGTGCAACTGTATCCGCGAATTTTCAAGTGGATCCGAATGAACCACCGGTTACTATTACTGTTCCGAGTAACGTCGTGAATACGGCTGTACAAACAGGGAGCTTTGAAGTTATAAAATCTGTGAATACTGGTGTTGCAACTGTAGGGGATATTTTAGTATATACAGTTGAAATAATAAATGCAGGAAGTGTGCCAGCTACAAATGTATTTTTCCAAGATGCCATTCCGCAAGAGACGTTATTTATTGAAAATAGTGTATTTGTTAATGGAGTTTTACAAGAAGGGGCAGATCCGGAATTCGGATTTACATTAAATGATTTGCCTACTGGTGAGAGTGTGACTGTTACATTTGAAGTATTAATTGATGAAATCCCGATGGGAAATAATGTTGTAAATAATGCGAATGTCACCGGAGATTTTCTTGTAAATCCAACAGAGCCACCAATTACTGTGACGGTGCCGAGTAATACTGTTATGACAGTCGTGAATTCTTCAGGGTTAAATGTAATGAAGAGTGTAAGCGCTACTGAGGCGGGTTTAGGAGATACGTTAACGTATACAGTTCGTATACAAAATAGTGGAACAGTAGCAGCGACAAATGTATCATTCCTTGATCCAATTCCAGCTGGTACAACGTTTGTTGCGAATAGTGTAACAATAAACGGGATCTCTCAACCAGGTTTAAACCCAACAACTGGATTTCCACTTGCTAATATTCCAGTAGGAGGGATGGTAACTGTCACTTTCCAAGTGTTGATCACAAGTGTGCCAGCGAACAGGGTACTTCCGAATAATGCAAATGTAACTGCTGATTTTCAAGTAAGTCCATTGCAGCCACCGATTACAATTGTAACGATTAGTAATATCGTTGTGACACGAGTAAATGTAGGTTCAATTAATGTAATGAAGAGTGTAAATACGCCGCAAGCAGGTGTAGGAGATACGTTAACATATACGATTCGTATTCAAAATACAGGAACTGTTCCTGCAGCAAATATTATTTTTCAAGATCCGATACCTGCCGGAGCTGCATTTGTCGCGAATAGTGTAACGATAAATGGTGTTGTTCAGCAAGGAGCAGACCCTGCGGTAGGTTTTCCAGTTTCGAATATTCCAGTTGGGCAAACCGTTACAATTACGTTTCAAGTTACAGTGACTAGTGTTCCAAGTGGTGGAAATATAAGAAATCAATCAAACGTGACGGCAAGTTTTCTTATAAATCCAGCAGGTCCTCCTATAACGACTGTTACGAATAGTAATTTTGTAGTGACACAAGTAAATACAGCACAGTTAAATATACAAAAATCTTCATCTGTACAACAAGCAGCACTTGGAGAAACTTACACGTATTCTGTTGTCATTCGAAATAACGGAACAGTTATAGCAACGAATGTTTCCTTCATTGATACAGTTGCTCCAGAAACAACATTTGTCGCAAATAGTGTAACGATAAATGGAACTTCTCAACCTGGATTTGATCCAAATGTAGGTTTTGCGCTTCCTAATATTGCAGCTGGAACATCATTGACGGTTACGTTCCAAGTTACAGTAGTTGCGCCGTCTACACGCGGAGCGGTATTAAACACAGCAGCTGCTACAGCCACTTTCTTATTAAATCCTTTACAACCACCTGTAACAACGACAAATTCTAGTAATACGACGGTCGTGACTATACCGTTACCACCTCCAGGGGAAGTGACCGCTACAAAAACAGTTAATGTTGCCACTGGAGCCGTTGGTGATGTATTAACGTATACCGTTCTAATAACGAATATAGGCATTATTCCTGTTACAGATGTGCTCTTCCAAGATGTAATTCCAGAAGGAACAACATTTGTTGCAAATAGTGTAACGATAGGTGGAATCCAACAACTTGGTTTAAATCCAGAACAAGGATTTACAGTTATTCCGTTATTAAATCCTAGTGGGAGTATTTCTGTAACGTTCCAAGTGACGATTACAGCGATTCCTGATAATGAAGTCATATTAAATGATGCAGATGTTACATTTACTTCACAACCGAATCCAATGGAACCGCCGATTACGCAAACAATTTTAACGAATTTAGTCGTTACGACAATTAATATAGCTTTTATTTTCCCATTAAAAATAGTAGATAAAGAAGTAGCGACAGTTGGAGAAGTTTTGACTTATGATGTACTGATTTTTAATTTTGGAACAGTGACAGCAACAGATGTTCAATTTATCGATTCTAGTTCTACTGGGGTAGCATTTGTACCAGGAAGTGTGAGCATTAACGGGGTACCAGAGCCGGGATTAGATCCTTTTATCGGATTTACAGTTCCCGATATCCCTGTAAATGATTTTGTACTTGTCACATATCAGGAAGTGGTAACGAGCATACCAGAAGGGGGAACAGTTGTTAACTTTGTAGACGTTACAGCTACATTTGCTGTAAGTGAAACAGAGCCACCTATAACTGAAACGACGACAAGTAATACGACATTAACTAAAATAAATGAATCTGGTTTGAATGTTTTAAAATCGGTAAGTCAGCCGATTGTTGCAGTAGGCGATACAATCACATATACAACAGTAGTTCAAAATACGGGAACAGTGACAGCGACGAATGTTCAATATAGTGATGTACTACCTTCCTCTATAACATTTGTACCAGACAGTGTAACGATAGACGGTGCGTTACAACCTGGATTCAATCCTAATAATGGATTCCTACTTCCAGATATAAATCCAGGTGAAAGTGTAGAAGTCACGTTTCAGGTAATAGTTGTTAGTGTTCCATCAAACGGAACGATTGCCAATACGGCAAATGTTACTGGAAGCTTTATATTAGTACCAGGAGAACCACCAGTTATAGTAAATCAGCCAAGTAATACAACACTCACAACTGTAAATAG
>NZ_JBFUIN010000223.1:0-5315 GCF_056401855.1 Bacillus sp. P4_D3 | reverse complement strand
ATCAAAAGATAGAAATAAATCTTTTATATGTATTGATACCTGTATTGGTTGCCCCCTATCATTGAAGAGTTTATATTTAGAAAGATTTTGCCACTTGGATTAGAAATATTGTGGGAGCAGATCAATCGAACAACAGCAATTGTTATTGCTAATGGTATCTTTGCAGCAGTTCACTTTGATTGGTTCTTCTTTCCTTACTTTGTAAATGGTTGTTTATATGCATGGAGTTATGAAAAGACAAAGGATTTGAAAGTCCCAATGTTAGCTCATATCTTATATAATTTATTTGTATTTTTGGCAACAAGTTATCTAGTTAATTAACATGGCGCTATAGTAATTACCAGACTAAAAGACTTTATAATGATGTGAAGTATTTTTGATTTAACTTTATTTTAAACCAATACAAAAATTTACATTCTTATTTAAATGGATTATCATATATGCTATAACAACGTTGTAACGAGTATCCAGAGTGTGGAATAGCGAGGGAAAGGACATACCCTCGACTCTTAGGCTATTTCTCGTTTAACTCATGATTGTATAGTTTGGGGGTGCGAATATGGAATGGCTTGCTTTTTGTATGGGGAGTTTATCTTTTTTACTCGTTTATCAAGAAATGGAAAAAAACAAAAAGTTAGAAAAGAGAATCCAAGAGTTGGAGAACAAGATTCAATCATAAGACAATCTTAGTTATTCAAGAAAATAGGGAAACCTCGAAATGAAAAGGTTTCTCTAATGTTCAGTTGTTTTATCAACACTAAAATTTAACACGCCTATTCTTAGGTAACATCTTTTTCTAGAAATGTTTTAGGTAATTCCTTTTCACCAGATACATCAAACTTTACCTCTCCACCCACTTTATAAATTCGTTCAACAATAGGTATCTTTGTCGTCATTTGTAGTTCTTTCATTTTTCTTTTTCTTGCTTGTTCAAAATGAATTACATTCATACTGTATTCTCCTTTTTGATATTAATTATGTAATTTACAATCAACAATGTCATCCAGGTCAAACTTATTTTGAAAACGAAATGCATCGGTAGTAATGATTGTTTTTTTAAACAGGTCAATCTTTTGGATGTCCATTATTTCATGGTATATACAACCGTCTTTGTAGTACCATAGATTTACTTCTTGCTTTGTATGTAGGGCTTCATTTAATGTTCTCCCTATTTCTTCTATTTGTTGTTCATCTAACACTGGCTTTTCTACTTTTAATTGTTCTTGAATAATCTGTTTGATCCCTTCGAATTGTTCAGGCATTGCAGAAAATGGACTGAACTTTACCATTCCTCGTCCTCTTGGTATATTTGTATGATTCATGCTCGATGCCCTCCTAACAATGTATTTCTGTGTCTTGCTGTAGCGCTATGTGTATAAGAAATCCCTCTTAATATGCTGTTTTTACCAAACTTAGTACGTATTTCATCCATTACTTTAGTCAATTTCACTTCTTTTTCTCGTTGTATGATGTTATCGAAAAGAGAAATTTGTTCTTCGCCTTCATTGATTAAGTTAGTTAAAGAAACGTTAATGGATCTAATGGGTTCGCCTGTATAAAACTCGTGTAAAAAGTATGTGCAAACATTATAGATATCCATTGTTAAATTGGTTGGTCGGTTCATAGTGTGAGTTTTTCTAAAACCACCAGCGTAATTTTTACTGTAACCAATAGAAAACTGGAGTGTCTGAGCGAGTTTGTTTTGCCTTCTCATCCGATAACAAACTTCTTCGATGTGTTCCAGGAGAATAATTGGAAACTCTTCTATAGTGTAATCACGCATAAGTATTTGGCTTTTACCAATAGAAGTTGTTGCGGGTACGTATTTTTCTGAAATACGGCTAAAATCAATGCCGTTGCTATGTAAGTGCATTTCTGTGCCAATGACCCCGAAACTTTGTTTTAAGTACTTGAGTGGGTATTGTGCTAAGTCTCCGATTGAATGTATTCCCTTTCGATTTAACTTTGCTTCTGTTTTGCTCGAAATCCCCCAAAACTTATTGAGTGGTCGTATCGACCATAATTTTATGGGTACATCTTCGTATTTCCAATATGCTATGCAGTCTTTGGTTTTCTTTGCTTCCACATCTAATGCGATTTTGCTCATCAATGGGTTGGGCCCAATTCCTATTGTACATTCAATGCGTGTATGCTCATAAATTTCACGTTTGAACTTTAAAGCAAATTCATATGGATCATTAGCAAATAGATGAATGCTATCCGTAATATCCATGAAGAATTCATCGATGGAATATTGGTGGAAATCCTCAATAGGAACGTATTGTAGAGCAAGTTTCGTTATGTAATTTGAGCATTTAATATAAGTTCCCATAATTGGATTAACGATAAGTATGTCTTTACGGCGAGGGATCTCGTAGCTCCTTGCCATCTTCTTAAGTCCCAACGCTTTTAATGGCGGAGTGGCAGCTAAGACAATTGAACCACTTCGGTTAACATCACCAACTACAGCTAATTTGGTTTGCAGGGGATCTAAGCCCATCTTGATGCACGACACACTGGCATAAAAACTACGAAGATCTACGCATAAAATAATTCGATTTGGAAAAATTGAGTAATCATACACCGTTATTCCTCCTTAATATAATAAGAACGCACGTTCTTATTATATACGAACTTACGTTCTTTATGAAGGGGTTTTTAATTATTATTTATGAAGTAAAGTTATGCCGGAGAAAAACATGGTGAAATAATATTGATGGTATTTGAACGACAAAAATCAGCAAAGACAGTACGAGCTTCGTCGATTGATTATTAAAGGTATTATTCCTCATTTATTGAATTTTTCTTATAGGAGGTGGCGTAGCGCTATGGCAGAAATGGAGATAGTATACACCGCTAATGAGGTTTATAATCGTTTAGGAGTGAGTGGCAGCACGCTTAGAAAGTATTCAGATATTCTTGAGCGTGAAGGATATGATGCAAAAAAGAATAGTCGAGGAAGAAGAGAATATACAGAGTTTGATGTGTTACTTATTGAAAAGTTAGTAGAGTTGAGTAAGCAGGATGGTATGACCTTAGAAAAAGCAGCAAAAATGATTGCAAAGCAATTTGGAATCGATAATAAGAAGGAAGAAAGCCAGGGGACAGATGCAATACCTTATCAAATGCAGTATCAATTTCAACAACAATATAGCGCTATGATAGAAGAAATTAATAAGGTGCAGCAAGCGAACTTGTTAGAAATGGAAAAGAGACTAGGGGATCGTATAGATCAAAGGAATAAGTTAATTGAAGACGATATGAAAGATAGGAAGGAACGTGAAGAAAGGATAGAAAAAAGGTTAGAGCAAAGAGATGAAAACCTTATGAGAGTGATTAGAGAAATTCAAGATGTGAAAAGTACTATTGTAACAGCACAGGAAGAAGTAGCGGCAGCGAAAAAGAAATCGTGGTGGAAGTTTTGGGGTGATTTATAATTTTATACTATTCTTTGTGGGCGGTTAGATTAATTACGAAAGTAAGTAAAAAATTATTTTAGATAAAATATCGTTAATTGTGTGTTAATTAACGATATTTTTAATGAAAACTATTAATTAGCTACGTAATTCTTAATACTGATAATCATGTTTTTGAAGTCGTAACATAGAGCTAATCCATTTAATATAATACAAAGAGTCAATGCTAAAATATTTGTTATATCATTCGTGTACATGATATAACAAATTAATGTTATGACTGAAGTTATAGAGAAATATGGAGCGATAGACTCTTCGTATTTTAAATGTAGGGCTAATGCAATCACCACAAGTACTAGAATAAAATTTTCCATTTGTATATTTCACCTCGCCTTCACTTGAAGTATAGCCTGGACTTAAAAATGCAGCAAGTTCACAGTCAACCTATTGCACCCCATAGTTTAGGCAATAAAAAAATAGAACCAACTATTGCAATGGGGGGTTATACAGAGTTAAATTAGTTTGTAGGTTTTAAATCACGAATTTTAACAAAATTAAATTCAGAATAATGAAAACATACATATGTGTATGACAATCAGCATTAAAGGAGATGTAGCGGAAGGTGGTTCAATTGTAATTTCACGTACCGTAATGAATGTACAAACTGTTATCGATGGTTATTTATTTTATTTAATATAGTAATATAGAATAGGTAGTATCTTATATATATAGGAGGAGAAAAAATGAGAGGGAAAACTACAACGGTTATTACAACGATTATAAGTGCTAGTTTATTACTAACAGCTTGTAGTGTGGAAAAGGATAAGAAAAATAAGGCGAATGGTAAAGTGGCAGATAAACAATCCATTCATTTTCCATATATCGCAGAAATTCCAACAATGGATGTAACAAAGGCGACTGATGGAGAATCAATGAATGTTATGCGTAACGTGTTTGAGGGGTTATATATGCTTGGAGAGGGCAATAAACCGATTCCTGGTGTGGCTAAAACATATGATGTAAGCGAAGATAAAAAAACATACACATTCTATCTCAGAGAGGATGCAAAATGGTCAATATGTTATTATATATTTGTGTAAAAAATTCGGAATTTTTTTAAAAAGGAGTGTTTAATGTGGAAAAAATAAAGGAAATAGCGTTTATGTTGATTGCTTTAGTGGTAATCATTGTAATGGGCTTTGATATTAGGAATCCAGATGATCAAAAAGACATTTTCATGTTTGTTATCTATACTATTCCTATAATGCTATTACTGCTGTATGTGAAAAAATTAAAATACAGTAAGCCAAATTTGTTTTTAACCTTAATATTTTTAACTTTGGGATTATGGAGTTTATTAACATTCTATGTATTACATGATTTAGCAATATTGATATCAATGATTTTAGGAATGGGGATTACATTGTTAGTTATTTTTTTCTCCAGAATAACAAGAAATAACTAAGTAACTTGCATTCTTAAATACAGATAAACAAAAAGAACTCTTTCATGACTTGAAGGGTTCTTTTTTTTAGGTTTTATAGGGTGTTTTTGCCCAAATACCCGAAATGGGGGAAGTTGTGGATTTGGAAGAAAGTCGTATCGTTTATAAAAAAGATGTACCGTTTTAAATAAAGTTATACCGTTTGTAAAAAAGTTTGATCAAAAATCCTATATGAAATGCAGGATTTTTCTTGTTCAGGAATCGGGCCGGATTGTGAAGCAATACCCACTTGAGTAACTTAATTCAAATGGGTTCTTTTTATTCTATAATTAATTAAACAAATTATAAAAATTATTTTTAATAAAGTTTAATATTTTATTAATATTATTTAAAAATATGTTAAACTAATATTAATAAAAGTAAATGGAGGGCAAAGCTGTGGATATTAATAATAT